>JANQSK010000670.1 GCA_028284105.1 Anaerolineae bacterium | reverse complement strand
ATTTCGTATGATGAAGCCACATTTACGGCCGTTTTACACATCAACGGCAATGTTTCATTACCGACTGATCTCTACCAGGTTGGTGTTTGCGGACGCACCACACTGCGAGACATCGAAGGCAATTTCTTGAATGACGGCGCTTCAGATTTCGGATTAAAGTTTGAAGTGATTGAAGAGGATGTGACAGGTCCTAGTATTGATTCAATCGATATTGGCGACCTTGGTGATGTCAGCAGCGGTGATTCCGTCACTCCGATCAACAGTTTGACGGTCAAATTTAGCGAACAGATGTTTAACCCGTCTGGCAGTTCAAACCCGAATGATGTGACCAATCCGGCAAACTATGCTTTGATTAGCAGTGGACCCAATGGTTCAATTGACACACCTGTTTGTGAATCACCTCAGTCTGACGATACGGCCGTTGTTATCGATTCTGTTGCCTATAATGACACCACGTTCGAAGCCACCATTTACTTCAATGGCGGTGACAAGCTTCCAGAAAACGGGTATCAATTCACAATTTGTGGTGAAGGCACTTTACAAGATGAATCCGGTAACTTCTTCAACAATGGCGAGGGTGATTTCTCCCTCTTATTCACCGTTTCAGAAATGAGCAGCTCAAATTTCATCATCTTTATTCCAATTGTCCATCGATAATCAAATAAATTAAAGCGTATGCTGGATGAGCATTTTTCCAGCATACATTCTTTAAAAATCACCAACTTTCCTTCGTAAACCCTTGCCATCTCGATAAATCGGTGTATCGTTATTTTTAATGGCAACAGAACCAATTCAAAGCAACCAAAACGGAACAATTCTTCATAACCTCGTCCTCTTTGGGCGACTGCTTCGCGCCCTCGGCATGGACATCAACCCCGGACGAATGCTCGATTTAGTCCAGGCGTTGGATCATGTGCCCCTTGGTGCAAAAAATGATTTCTACTACACGGCGCGCAGCTTATTTGTCCACAAACGTGAAGATATCCCGTTATTTGATCAAGCGTTTGATCTGTTTTGGAAAAAGCCGAGTGAAGGAGAGGTTGAATTTTCTTTCTTTAACAATTTCTCGCAGCCCTCAAATGATGACGTGCTAGTACCGCCTCAACCCGAAAATGTCAACTTGCTTGAGCAGGATGAAGAGGCATCTGCAGGGGAAGAAGATGAAGACGAGGATGAAGAGACTCAAAAAATCATCGAGCTTACCCAAACTTTCAGCTCTAAAGAACGCCTGAGCCAAGTTGATTTTGGTGAAATGACTGCCAATGAGCTTCAGCTAGTCAAAAAGTTTATGACCGAGTTAGTTTGGAACATTGGGCAACGTCGTACACGACGAAAACGGCCGTCTGCACACGGACGAATGCTTGATCTACGCCGCACATTAAGGCGAAATATGCGCTATGGGGGTGAGCTTCTTGAATGGCCACGTCGGCAACTCAAAATTAAACCTCGTCCCGTCATCATTATTGCTGACATGAGCGGTTCGATGGAGCAATACACCAAACTTTTATTGCACTTTGTCTACGGTTTAGCTGGAAGTCTAGACCAAAAAGTGGAAGCGTTTGTGTTTAGCACAAAACTCACGCGCATCACAAGACAGTTGGCCCATAAAGATTTAGATACGGCCTTAGCTGATGTCGCAGCCGAAGTTACCGATTGGTCTGGCGGAACAAGAATTGGTGAGTCCATAAAATCTTTTAATTTTGATTGGGGACGGCGTGTCCTCGGTCGGGGTGCCGTTGTGCTGTTGATAAGCGACGGCTGGGATCGGGGTGAACCTGAGCTTCTCAAAGAAGAGATGGCACGTCTCCAACGCAATGTGCATCGTCTTATTTGGTTGAACCCGTTGCTTGGCTCCGAAAGATATGAACCCCTCACACGTGGCATGCAAGCCGCCCTGCCTCACATTGATGATTTTTTACCCGTTCACAATTTGCAAAGTCTTGAAGATTTGGCTGAACATTTGGCGAGTTTAACGGCCATTAATAAACAGTCCAATCGAAAAAAGGCGACTCTCAAAGGAGCCGCCTTTATCCGCAAAATTTAATTTCCCAGTCAGATTTATTGATTCAGTACGGATAATAAATCAAGCAATCAATTGCAGCTTTGTGAGTCAAACCATCCTAATTGACAACCCCTATATTCCTTCTATCCCCCAACTATCTATTCGTGGACCTTTATTGATGTTTCTCTGTAGTGTACGGTCTCTCTCTCATTGAATAAGTCTAAACTTGAAAGAACATTCAATTTTGCAAAATAATTATCAAAACATTTAATGGGAAATTTGGCGTTTTAAATTGGGGAGTTGTTCCTATTTCATGGATAATAGGATTGTTTATCTACTGTTTTGACAAACTTCTTTTGTTGGACAATCCGATACCGCCTGCTTGTCAAAACCTCAGGTTCCGCCACTAAAGTCTATTCGGCAATCTTTGTTAGACGGAACACTAGGTAGTCATTTAACTGTCTTTTATAGAGGATGCATGGATATAAGTGTGGCCTTGAGCCAAGTTGACGAAGCAATACGGCCGTTTCCAAAAGCCGCCATGTTTGAGCTTGCTGAAGAAGGGTTTGATGCCCCATTCGAACAACTCATTGGGTGTATTTTATCTATTCGCACTCGTGATGAAGCGATGTTTCCCACTGCGAAGCGCCTCTTTGCACAAGCAC
>JANQSK010000664.1 GCA_028284105.1 Anaerolineae bacterium | reverse complement strand
GTCGACCCAATGTCGGTAAGTCCACACTGCTTAACAAACTCGTTGGGGAAGAACGTTCAATCGTCAGCAACATTGCTGGCACTACGCGAGACGCAATTGATACTGAAATCAAGTGGCACGGGGAGAAAATCACGCTTATTGACACAGCCGGTATTCGCCGACGAGGGAAAATTGATCCCGGCGTTGAAAAATATAGCGTTCTTCGCGCTATCAAAGCCCTCCGTCGGGCAGATGTTGCCTTGCTTCTTATCGATGCTCATGAAGGGATAACGGCCCAAGATACCCATATTGCGGGAATGCTTTCAGAAGAATCTGCCGCCATCATTGTGCTTGTTAACAAATGGGATTTGGTGGAAAAAGATTCCCATACCATCAATGAGTACGAAGACCGAATTCGAGCCGATTTGAACTTCATGCCCTATGTGCCTCTTATTTTTATCTCGGCAGAAACAGGGCAACGGGTGAATAAGATTCTAGAAAAAGTTGTTGAGGTGAATGAGTCACGCTATCAGCGGATTCAGACTGGGCCTCTCAATAAATTTATGCGAGACGCAATACACAAACACCCACCCCCAAGCCGTGGTGGGAAGCGTGTTAAATTCTTTTTCGCAACCCAACCCTCTGTCGCCCCACCCACATTTGTCTTTTTTGTGAATAAGCCAGAGTGGGTCAACTTTGGATATCAGCGCTTTCTTGAAAACCGCCTTCGCGAAACATTTCCCTATCCTGGAACACCGATCCGGCTTATTTTTAGAGCACGAAGCGAAGACCGGTTTGGCAGATAAGGGAAAGAATTAGGTATTCAAGGTATTGAGCGATTGAATCCTATCACTTGACACCTGACACGTGATACCGAAAACCTAAAAACAACTATGCCAACATTTTATGCACAAACGATGCCAGGGATTGAAGATATCGCCTGGCTTGAAATTAAATCGCAGCTTGCCAGAGTAAAATTTGGTGAAAAGCTTTTTGCCAAAGATCAGAATGGGCTCGTTTTGTTTGAGTATGGTGGAGAAACGGCCGATTTGCTCAATCTTCGCACAGCTGAAGATGTGTTCGTCCTTGCCCACATGGATAAAAAGATCACCAAAGGGTGGGATGACCTTTACTCGCTGACAAAAAAGTTGATTCGTTCAAAAGCGTTTGTCAAAGCGATTGATACCCTGCTCGATTTTCATCGGACACAATCTCAGGGTATTGAGCTTTCATATCGTGTGATTAGCCGGCTCCACGGCCGTTTTGAGTATCGTCGTATCGACCTTGCCCGCTCCGTTGAAAAGGCGATGAAAGCCAAATATCCCAAGTGGAAAAAAGTGGATGACCACTCACGTGTTGAAATTTGGGTAAATGCCCTTGGCTCTCGATTAGTGATAGGCTTGAGGATTTCTGACCGGACGATGCGACATCGTTTTAAGAAGAAAGAACAGAAGCGGGCGTCATTGCGTCCTTCAGTGGCCGCCGCTATGGTTCATCTTACAGACCCACAACCGGAAGATATCTTTCTTGATCCGATGTGTGGATCAGGCACCTTATTGATGGAGCGGCGTTTAACCAATGATTACGGCCGACTTCTGGGCGGCGACATTGAACCAAGGCGACTTCTATCCGCCCAAGCAAACATTCGTGGTCAGCGCCGCGAAACGCCACGCGATATTGACTTCTTTCATCTTGATGTCCGTCAACTCCCATTTCAGTCAGGAGCGATTAGTAAAATCGCGACGAATCTACCGTTTGGTAAACAGATCGGCACAAAAGCAGAAGTGGCGCGATTGTATCCAGCCATCTTTCAAGAAATTGAGCGTGTCCTTCAACCTGGGGGCAAAGCGGTGATTTTAAGCAGTGAATTTGAGTTAGTAAAAACGGCCGTTCGTTTTTGTCCCAATCTCACCATTTTAACGGGCTATTCGATTGCTGTACTGGGGCAATGGGGGCGCATCTATATTGCGCGAAAAGATTAATAAGACGCCGCATCAATTTGTTCATGCTCGTCTCGAAGGCGCAGATAGCTATCATACCGTTGAGGAGAAATACGGCCGTCTTCCACAGCCGCAATAATGGCACATCCCGGTTCATGCTTATGGCTACAGTCGCTGAACTGACATTCGGGCACAAGCGGGGCCATCTCTCGGAAATACGCATCTAACTCCGTGTACTCAATATCAAATAGAGCCAAGCCACGAATTCCTGGCGTATCAGCCACATACCCTCCATTTTCTAACGGAAACAGCTCGGCATAACGGGTCGTGTGCAACCCTTTCCCTGTTGCTTTACTCACTTGGTTGACCTTCAGCCCTAAACCCGGCTCAACGGCATTCAACAAGCTTGACTTCCCTACCCCTGAAGAGCCTGAAAATACAGTTATCTTATTGGTCAAATAATCCTTGAGCTCGCCAATCCCTTGATCATCAACGACGCTTGTCCAAATTACGGGATACCCAATCTCTTCATAAATTTGCAGCCGTTGCCGAATTTTCCCTTTTTTATCGAGATCAACTTTGTTGAGACAGATGATTGTGTTGAGATTATTCATTTCAGCCACAATCAAAAAGCGATCGAGTTTACGCAAATTGGGGGAAGGATTTTTAGCAGCAAATACAAAGATCACTTGATCGAGATTGGCAACAAGGACTTGTTCTTGGTCGACGGATTGGCGCCGGCCTGTTGGAGACGGCCGTGTTCGAGAAAGCACCGATTTTCGGGGTTCAATATGATCAATCGTGCCCGTCCCATCTTCATTTTCAACTAAGGTGACACGATCACCGACGGCAACAATAGAGGTTTGTTGCCACTCTTGTTTGAGGCGGCCTGCTAGTTGTGCCGTAATTTGCACCAATCCATCACGGTTTGGATCAAGGTCAACCGTATAAAAGCCGCTAATCGCTTTCGTCACCAGTCCAGATAAGCTCATGAGGCGTAGCTTACCCTAAACCGCATCAAGCGGGCAAAGATTAAGCATGGTTTTAAGTGGATACTTTGGGAGTTTTCATGCGCCTTGACACGATAATGAGTGCGACACCTGCTATGAATAAGAAGGCAATAAATAAAGCCCCATCCCAATAATCAACATCAGAGACATCCTGAACAATCCAAGCTTGTTCAGGATCACTGGCAAGGTAGATAATATCGACATCATCTCCTTCGCGCGTGCTTGTAAATACCTCGTCAGAAACGCGTTGGATGTCGGCTGAGTAAAAATCACCGATTTCGCCAATCTTCGGTAGCTCCACTTCAAAACCATCCCCTAAATCAACGACTGCTGTTTCGGTCTCGGTTTCCTCAAAAAACATGACGGTCACTGTGTTGACGCGACTGC
>JANQSK010000656.1 GCA_028284105.1 Anaerolineae bacterium | reverse complement strand
GCCGTATCTACGGGTAAAGACACCGCTTGACGAGGCATAGCATCCCAAGAGCCCATCACCGCTATTGCGCCACGTAGTTGGTCACCATTTGGGGATAAGGGGAGAAAAGGCTGTCCTTGGCATGGCCCTTGTGGCAAGGATGGCAAATCACCCATCACTTCCTGACGAACCCCTTCACGACCATACAAACGGTATGATTGAGGAGACCCTGATATCGCATCCATCACCTTAATCGAATCAAGCCACTCACCCTCACTGTAGCCTCCTAATAGCATGCCAAACTCTGCATCGATCACAGGAAGCAAGGTTGATTCTGAAAGGGTGGTAGGAGGAGTATCTGATGTTTCTATTGGACGCGGTGCAATGGTTGGCGTGGCTTGAGAAACGGCCGTTGATTCAGTAATGCTTGGTGCTGTCGGAAGGACATCGTAACTTTCAGAAGCAGCGAACCCACAACTTGAGCCAATAAATAGTAAGATGATAGCTAAAACGAACGGCGCTCTTTTTATCGAAATCGAATCATTCATATTTAATATGATGAACGGCAGAAATTTTGAATTTAAATCATTCAAGTAACGTTGTCCATCGATTTAAAATAAGAATAATTAATTGGGGAATTGGTTGATGAACAGTTCCCCTACGAGAGTTCACTGTTTAACATGCAAAGCAACAAATCTAACTTTGTTTTCGCCAATGTCTCGATAGCTTTCAATTGATTCATCCGTTTCATAACCTAACATCGCCATCAACTGCCGAGCCGTGCGGGGGTAAGTTTCGGCATATTTGACCATTCGTTCACCGGATGCAACAGCCGTTAATGGCTTAGCGTGTACATTGAGCTTCTTCATACCGAGCTGAATTTGAATGTCTGGCGTTTTGAGCAGATTTTTATACCAATGGGATTTTTCACCATATCCCGAAACAATATAGTAAACATTTTGTTTTGGATCATAATCTGCTACCTCAACAACAGCATAGCGCACTTCCCCTGACGTCCGCCCAATATGCACCAATAACAAAAATCGTTTGGGAACCAACCAACCCAAACCCCATCGATAAAAATAAATAGGAAGCCGAAAGAACCATCTTTGTAACCCTGTTGGCAAATTCATATTGATATTTTAACAAATTTCAGCGATTTACTTTTCGAAGAAAACCCTATGATCGTGGCTCACTTCGGCCATTCCTTTTCATAAGATTTATTGTGGATATTTTAAAGCATCCTAGACGTTTCTTGCTGAATGGTGCCGGCTCCATTTCTACTTGTTATCATTAGTGGCCTTTATCATCTTTTGGCAACTATTTTGCCCAAGTCAGAGATAACATATGACATTCAGTTTCATTCGTGATTCATTAACCCTTTCAACCATCATCCCTCTATTCCCACTCCTGCTCAGTCAAGGGATTGCAACACGCCGCAAAGTACCGCGAATTGGAGAAGCGCAAGGACCAAGCATGGGCACAATATCCGGACATGGCCAACCTATCCGTCTAACTATGATTGGTGAATCAACGGTAGCTGGTGTCTGTGCTAAAACGTATGAAACGAGTCTTGCTGCACAAACAGCCGTTTTTCTTAACCAATCCACACAACGGCCAGTCGAATGGTGTGCCATTGGTAAAAACGGCATTCGCGCCAAAGGCGTACGTGAGCTTTTGCTACCTAAGCTGCACGAAAAACCAGATTTTATTTTTATAGGATTGGGGGTTAATGATGTGACACATTTTTCAACTCGCCAAGCATGGTGTACACATCTAAGTGGCATTTTTCAGGATTTACATTTGGGTTTTGGGGGAATTCCCATTTTTATGTCTGGCTTGCCGCCGATGGAACAATTCCCTGCGCTGCCTCAACCTCTGCGCTGGTATCTTGGGGAACGCGCCAAAATCTATGATCAATTAACTCAGCAGCTTTGTCAAAACTTCTTTCACGTCACCTACTTGCCATTACCAAAATTCGAAATGGCAGCGTTTTTCTGCGTCGACAAATTTCACCCTTCTGAACTTGGTTATCAAGAGTGGGGGCGTTTTGTCGCAACGGCCGTATTAAATTCTGAACTCTTATCTAACCGTCCGGCATTAAGCGTTTAGACAGCAAACTCAACTGGTCAAAACTAATTGGTTTTACCAGCACCAGATCAGCTTCACCTTCTAGCTCTTGCGCAAGCAACGGATCCGCTGTGGCTAAAATGATCTTTGTCTCATTCAAACGCTCATCATCACGAATTTGGTCCAGCAGCTCTGGACCACTCACATGGGGCAAGTGCAAATCCAATACCACCACATCTGGTGATTCAATTTTAATGACATCTTGCGCATTTAGGCCATCATGAATGAGCTGGGTATCATAACCTGCTTGCTTCAAAGCCGCCGAAAAAATCGTTGCTGTATGAATATGGTCTTCAATGATTAACGCATAAGGTTTTTTCATTCTTAATTCCTCTGCTTGCTAAGGTATACGTTTTGGCAATTGCACCAAAAACTGTGACCCCTTGCCTACTTCACTTTCAACAGAAACAGTGCCACCCATTAAATCAACTAGCTGTTTGACAATTGAAAGTCCTAACCCAAAACCACCCCGCGACCGGGTGTATGTATTATCAACTTGATGGAAGACTTCAAAAATATGATAGGTTTCTTCTTGCGGAATCCCCATCCCGCTATCAGACACTTTCATTCCCCACCAGTTCCCATCAACATCGAAAACCTCGAGTCTTACAAAGCCTTCTTCAGTGAATTTAATGGCATTCCCAATCAAATTAATCAAAATTTGTTGTAAGCGATGGATATCACCACAAAGTTGGGCGGGAAGTGTGTCATCATAGATTTTTTCAAATTTAAGCCCCTGCGTTTCTGCAAGAATCAGCAATCGAGTATGGACTGAATTTGTGAGTTCCAAAGGGGAGAAGGGCGAATCTTCGACACGAATTTGTCCCGCCTCGAGCCGAGCTTGATCGAGTAGTTCATTGACCAAGTCAGTCAATGCTTTATTCACATCGATAATTGTGGTTACTGTCTCTTTTTGCTCATCTTCAAGCGGACCATAAATTTCTGCGCGAAGCATTTCTAGATAGCCCAAAATGGCGCCTAAAGGCGTGCGAAGCTCATGACTAACGCGAGCAAGCAGCTCTGACTTAAACAAACTTGCTGAAACAGCCTGGTCTCTCGTTTGTTTTAATTCGCTCTCAATTTTGATTCGCTCTTGAATTTCTTCTTCTAACTGAAAGTTGGTTAACTGTAATGCTTCGGTTCGTTCTTCAACACGTTGATCCAGCTCAAGATTGATGGTTCGAAGTTCAGCGAGAGCATCATTTAAACTTTTAGAAGAAAGCCAAGCAACAAGCGCCACAGCTATAAAACTTAAAGGTGTTAAAAACTGAAACCCAAGGCCCTCGTTAAATGCAATAAGATTCATTACGATACCAACAACAATGGTCATAATGAATGCATAATAAGGCTTTAATAAAACACTTGAGAGCAGAATAGGAACAGTAAAGTAAAATAGCGAACGACCATTAATAACCTGTTCTGGATCATCACTAAACGCGATGACTATTGTTAATGACAACAAAAACAAAATGGATGCCGCATAACCAGATATTTTCTGGTTAATTAAGTAGGTAATCCCTACAACAGCCAAAAGAATGACGCCAAAAAACAGAATATTAGTCTCAACAGCAGTTTGGGTAACCAAAATCAGCGCCATCACGAGGATACTAATGCCCGCAATCCCAAGCAGCATTATATTAAGAAGATTGATTCTCCGAACCTCATCTTCAGTATGTGCGGTGTTTTTTATTAGATTGGAAATGACACTCGTCATCTAATCAGCCTTTCAACTCTGTGTATCAATATCGCTTCTAAAAATCATTATAGCTCATGATAACATTAGCCAGAGTGAATAAGATGATAGTAATAGCGCCATAAACATGACAATGGTACTAATGATTACGATATACGAGAGAAAAGTGAATAAAGACGGCTCTTTAACTGCTCGCCTTTCTAAATATGCTTTTTCAATTAATGTATAGGCATCGTTTTTTGTGCTTGGGTTGTTAACTAAGATTTCAAACGGTGTCCAGGGTGCCCACATAAGCAACTTCCACTTTCTGAAGTCTGAAAAGAACATCCTGAATAATGACGGCCTTGCTTTTAACTGCTTTGCTATATAATCAGCATAAGCGAAGTGGCTAACAAGGTGAGGGCGCTTTTCATGATCCTCAGGGAAGTTCTTTTTATGTTTGATTTGATCTAGCCAAATGATTTTTTTCATTTTATCTTTCGCAGGCAAATCAACTTTTCCAGCTAATACGGCCGTTGCCCATCTGGCTTGTAGCTCAGCCAACCCAACAATAGACCCAAATACTGGGCGTACATATCCAAGCACCATCAATGTCGGATCATCTACATAAAATAGATGTTTATAAAGCTCTGAAGAATCGTTTACGATATCAAACGGAATCTTTTGTTGATAGCCAGTAGCATACACAATAATGTCTATCTCTGTTGGTTCGGTGTCTCCTTTAAAAAGCACAGATTGTTCTTGAACAGACACAATCTCTCCTTTAGGTGTGACTAAGCCCAAAGGAATTTTTTCAAGCACACGATTACTTTTATTGATAATGCCACCGAGAAGCGAATAATTAGGTTTCCAAGCAGCAATTCCATGCCCCCCAACACCAAAATTTAAAGATGTCATCAATTGCACAAGGCGGACAATAATGTTATTACCATAGTCATTGGCAATCCATCGACTTCTTCTTGAAAATCGGGTGTCTGAAGGCAAACTAACCCCATTGTGACGAGTAAAATACCATAGCCCTCTACGTACACTCATATAAACATGCTTGGCATGTCTACTTAACTCATTAGCAATATCGCTGGCACTCTCTCCCCCACCAACAATTAGTATTTTTTTGCCGTACAGGTTCTCTGTTGGGTATTTATAGTCGAAACTATGAAGAGTACACCCCTTAAATCGTTGATACATCGCTTCAGATGGCCATGATGGAATTGTATTTTGCCCAGCACAAAGGAAAACAGCATCAAACGTATCGTTGAGATTAGCTTCGTTTATTTGATCAACAACAGAAACTGACCAACGGGATCCAATTTTTTCAATAGCTTGCACGCTATGATTCAACTTGATGTGAGGTAACAAGCCAAAATGGTTTACATAATCGCACAGATATTGATAAATGTGCGTGTGGTGAGGAAACAATGGATACTCTTCAGGTAATGGAAAATCTGAGGCATGTAAAAACGTTTTGGATGAGGTAGCATGAGCACTTGCCCACACACCGCCACTCGCATTTTCACGATAGGCCCAAACTCCTCCTATACGATCGCTTTTCTCAAATAACTCGGCGTCGAATCCCTCAGCAAGAGCATACTTCAGCGCATAGAGGCCACTCCACCCACCACCAATTATTGCTACTTTTTTAATTTGATTTCTCATATCTACCATTACATTTAATTCAGCAAGCCCAGATATCTATAATACGAGGCAGGCTAAATCGAAATGCTCCCTTTATCAAAGCCACGCAAACTTCTATTTTTAGCAATCCCCAAAATTAAATTTTCTTTCTTGCAAAAGTTTAGGACTAGGTCTTACTTAGACGGCAACTTCACCTGTGGTATTGGGTACCAAAAGCTACCATCTTTTGAACGTCTTCCAATGCCGATCACGCTGTGTCGATTCAGCTCGTAAAATTGCTTCATAAAATCTCCTTCAGATTGATGAGAAGCATATTTTTCAGAGACAGTTCTACTAAAAAGGTGATCGAACAAAATCGTTCTAATCAACTGTTGATCGATATACAGAGATGGTGCCACCATAAAATAAAGGTCTTCTTGACCTGTTGCGAGAAGGGGCATGTCAAAGGCTGATAATCGATCAAAGCCTATAAAAAAGTCAACAGGGTGTATGTATTCACCATAATAAGCTTCGATAATTGCCTTTTTATCGGGAAGCTTTTGATGATTTTGAAAGTATTCAACACCAATTTGGGCAACATTTTCAGCGGGATCATTGGCACAAAGCCCAATCAGCAAAAGTGGACCATCAAAAACGGCCGTTTTTTCCTCGAGCTTGTTATATGCCTGTTTCAATCGACGATAAACGTCTCCTTGAAAACAACATTCAATGTCTCCATACAGTTTGACGCGAATCTGATTCTCAACAAAGAACGAAACAGACTCTTCAGATTCCGCAAACCATAACAATCCAGGCAGAATAATCTTTTGGTAACTTGACCCTCTTTTAAAAATGTCAGGCCCTACCATGGGAGACAAGACAGTCTGAATACCATGATCGAACAAAAGCTTAAACACCCGTTGATGTTCACCCAACATGATTTGGAAGTAATCATATCCCAAACCATTATTAAATAGATGGGGATGCTCTAATTTAAACCACCGCCGCGTCCCATTAATAGGAAACGCACACACAGGTGATTTTTTAGCACAAACAGCTTTCGCAACTGAGTCAGTGTCTAACTCTAAAAAAGCATCTAATGGAATCATCTATCCTAAATTCGCAATCAAAAACGATGTCCAACCGCTGATCATAAAGAATACGGCCGTAAAAATCACAGTAAACATCGGCGCCTTAAACGTCAGATTATCTTGCCGAACAGGCAGGATAGGCGTCCACCATCCTTTCAATTCAATAACGGCGGAACCCCAAATGACTAGCACACTAATCACCGTGACCCAAAATCCAATCGCCGTATTGAGCACAATTGTGGCGAGCACGATTGGCACCAAGAACGCCGTTACAGATGGAGAAGATACCCCATAGTGGATCGTCTGAAAGATCATGGTGAATAGAAGCAAGACACTCAACAACAACCCAGCTAAGCCGGTATTGCCAGATTGAGGTAATGAAATGATCCAACAAAGAAATCCAATGAACCCGATCGAAATAACCACCGTGTTTCGTTGTAAATCACGGCTTATAATCCAGTTCACCAACAGGAACAGGTTTGCACATATCAAAAATAGACAGAGCAAAATAACCAGCGTGGCCTGCCCCTGAACCACTGCACTTTCGCCAGCAGGCAACCACTGCTGGGGAATTAAATTTTCCCAGCTGAAATAATCAAACAGCATAATATACCTCCGCAAACTACTAGATATGCTGAAATCCAATTAAATTTTTTGGTGAGATTGCGCACCATTCAGATATTCAATTTATTAGGACCCTCTAAACGCACTCGGAACTAAAAAACGGGGTTCGTGAATATCAAAAACGATGCAATTATTTACAATGAAGCTTTTTCCTGGGAGTTTTTTTACGCAAGATACCTCTGCAAGAAAAGCATTAACAACCTTGATCATCTCTCATTATAATCATTATTGAGTAAAAAATAAATGTTTTTCACGGATATTAATCACAATTAAGTAGAAATTCAGGCAAAATCAAGTGATATAACCCAATATTCGCATTGCGACTTTATGATTAATTTCATACAATCCATCCGTTTTGTGCAGGTTGTACTTTTTAAAGTTTCATCTTCTACACATAACTATTTCAAAATAATTTCCCCTATGATTTAACAATTCAGAATATTCCTTTTTGGATATTCTTATCGTTTAAAAACGATCTAACTCATGACAACGTGCACTTGTTAAAATGACGCACGTTTTTACGAAAGAAACTCACAACGCCGACATTAACACAAGATCATTGTTGTGAATTTCTCCGTTTGCAAAACTACAGGATAAAGATGGCTTTACAACCACAAGAATCAATTCGCAACATCGCGATCATTGCGCATGTTGACCATGGAAAAACAACACTTGTTGATGGCATGCTCAAGCAAACCAATGTTTTTCGCCAAAACCAACAAGTAACAGAACGCGTCCTCGACTCAAATGATCTTGAACGAGAACGTGGCATCACGATTTTGGCAAAGAACACCAGCATTGTATACAACGATGTCACTATCAATATTGTAGACACGCCAGGCCATGCTGATTTTGGTGGCGAAGTTGAACGTATTGTAAATATGGTTGATGGCGTCCTTCTGCTCGTTGATGCAGTTGAAGGCCCAATGCCTCAAACACGCTTCGTGCTTCGACAAGCGCTCCAAAAAGGGTGT
>JANQSK010000642.1 GCA_028284105.1 Anaerolineae bacterium | reverse complement strand
ACCGTATGGTCCATTGTAGGTGAGAAACATGAAGAAGGGGTCTTCATTGCTGTAATTCTCGAGATATTCAACCGCTTTATCGGTAAAGACATCTACGCTATGTCGCTCGTCGATGTAAGAACGGCCGTTATCAATAAAGGTATTCCCCCAAAATGACCGCGTATGCCCATGTGGAAAAGTCACCCAATGATCAAAACTGTTCTGTGGCTCAAACGGACTACCGAGATGATATTTCCCAACCAACGCCGTCTTATATTGATTAGCGCTTAACAGTTCAGGAAGTGTGTCAATCCCATCTAGAGCATTCCAATTTGATGGCCAACCATCCATTTTACGATCATCGATCCACGTATGAATGCCATGTTGGGAAGGCATCCTCCCTGTCAAAACGGATGCACGACAAGGTGAGCACATGGCATTGACAGCAAACGTTTTATCAAACCGCATCCCTTCCTCAGCTAGCTGGTCAAGGTGGGGTGTCCTTACTTCTGGGTTGCCATAACAGCCTAAAAGTTCAGCCGGATGGTTGTCGCTCATAATGAGCAAAATGTTTGGTTTCTTCATAAGTCTTCGTGATTCAATCTATACAATCTTAGAAATCATAACTTTGGAATATTGTGATTTGTTAAATCGATTCCTTTGATCAGCTCACTCATATCCGTTGAAAGACTAATGTGTCCATTTTCGCGATAATGACCAAATGTTTTTTCAAGCAGAGCCATTGCTCTTTCTGATATTTCTTTTTTTATTTCCTCTGAACGACCTTCGCGAATAACCATCGTTAAATGCACCATCTTGTATTCAGGATTACCATCTGCGATTAAATAATCGGTAAGCTTGATTGCTCGGCTTTTTAAGCCTTTCAAATTAATGGCTCCCGTTTCAACAAGCGATTGATGAAGTTCTGTAAAAAAGGCTTGGGTATCAAACTCAACATTCTCGCTATATTCCAAAATCATATGCGGCATTTGTCTCTCTCCTAAGCCAAGCTGTTCAGTAAAGACACCGTCCAATCCGGTTTCTCTAACATGATGTTGTGTCCTGAATCAATTTCAAAATAGTTCCAGCTTGGATCACGCTTTACTTTTTCACCAAATTGGAAAAAGGGTGAGGGCTTATTTTCAATAGCCAGGACATACGTTTTATGGGTGTCTTTTGGTAGCGACCCATTTTTATAATAAAGTGGGGTTGAGAATGTCAATTCCGATTGCGCCGTTGAACGTGGGTCAGCCGGTTGCCCACCCACTGCAACCATATATGGCACCATCCCACCATTTTCTTGAGCCGTTCTTTTACGCTCTTTTTTGCGATCTGCTGGGGCATAATCATCCAGTGATTTGCCATCTTTTGGAACAAAAGCATCAAGATAGACTACGTGGTGAATACGGTCGCGCAACCGATCCCAAACGCCTGTAATGATCATGCCTCCATAGCTGTGCCCAACAAGCGTGATGTTTTGTAGATCATGATGCAGTATCAGGTTAACCGTATCTAGAATGTGGGTTTCTAATGTGATATTTGGGTTGGACAGATGCCGCCGTTCTCCATGCCCACTGTTTGATGCAAAAAAGACATCATGTCCAGCCGCCTTCAATCCCGGCAAAATCGGAAACCAATTATAGCTTCCGCCCCATGCACCATGAACTAAAACGAAGGTTTTCTGACTCATTCTCCTCTCTTGATTCTTGATTGGATAATTCGCTGTCTATGAAATTTTCCATCTCAATGAAGTATCAGTCTGCTAACTAAACCGATTTAGAACTGAAAAATAGCATGACTCCAATATTTGGTCAAATGAAGCATAAATGGATCTGCTTCTTTTTGACAGAACCTATCCTTCTCTCTAGAATCAAATTTACAAATGAAGAGAAAATTATTAAAAATTATCGAGTAAACTTCTTGAATTTATCGGGAAACGGGGCGTATTTTCACTAAATTTCAAATTGATTAAGATTTTTCATTCAATTTACTAAAACGGTTCAGTAATTTATTATAATTTTTGCAAATTTCACATAATGAGGTTTTTATGACAGTTCAAGGGAAGAGAATCATTGTCACGGGTGCAGCATCTGGTATTGGTGCTGAAAGTGCAAAGCTGCTTACTGAGCGTGGCGCAACAGTCATCGCAATGGATCGAAATAAGGTTGGCCAAAATTGCGACCAGTTTATTCAAATCGATCTATCAGATGCAGACTCAATTGCGAGTGCGGCAGAACAAATCGAAGGGAAGGCGGATGCACTTTGCAACATTGCAGGTGTCCCGCCTACCCTGCCGCCCGTTCCCGTCATTCAGGTTAACTTTGTTGGATTGCGCATGCTTACTGAGCTTTGTATACCCAAATTAAATCAGGGCGCATCTATCGTCAATGTCTCTTCTTTAGCAGGCATCAATTGGCAAGCATCCATGGAAAAAAGCAAAGCGCTTTTTGAAATCCGCTCAATGGAAGAGGTTGAAGGGTTTATTCAAGAACATCAAATCACTGAAGAAGATTGCTATGAATTCAGTAAAGAAGCATTAACAGTTTGGACGATGAAATCATGGAATCGCTGGCAGGATCAAGGAATTCGAGTCAATGCGGTGAGCCCCAGTGCAACAAAAACCCCAATATTAGGGGATTTTATGGAGACGGTAGCCGCCCGATTAAAAGCGAAATCGAAACCAATCGAAGGGTTGCCTGGACCTGGGGCGCCTGAAGATATTGCACCGGTTATTGCGTTTCTGTGCAATGATGACAGCCGATGGCTTAATGGGGCCAATCTCATCGCAGACGGGGGTCTGTTTGCCGCTCGGGCTGGGCAACGGTTTGGTTTTAACTAAATGTTGTGTAGGATCAGTTCAGCAAGGCTTATCAATGGCGTTTAAAAAAACAAAATAACGCATGAAGGTTAACATGGAATCTCAAAACTTTGATATTGTGATCATAGGGGCTGGCATTTCGGGGATTGGAACGGCCGTTCATTTGCAAAAAGAATGTCCTGAAAAAAGCTATGTCATTTTAGAAGGCCGATCCTCCATGGGTGGCACCTGGGATTTATTTCGCTACCCCGGCATTCGCTCAGACAGCAGCATGTTGACCATGGCCTACAGCTTCAAACCATGGAAAAGCAACCAAACAACGGCAGATGGTGCTTCCATTCTAAACTATGTGAAAGAAACGGCCGTTGAACACAACATTGAAAAGCACATCCGTTTTAACCAACACGTCTCTCAAGCAGAATGGTCATCTGATTCCGCCACCTGGACCATCACGACCAAAACAGGCACGCAATACAGTTGTAACTTTCTAATGCTTTGCGCTGGATATTACAGCTATAAAGAGGGCTTTACGCCTGAATTTAAAGGTCGTGATACGTTTGAAGGCACGATTGTACATCCGCAAAAGTGGCCAGAATATCTTGATTACTCAGATAAAAATATTATCGTCATTGGCTCAGGAGCAACGGCCGTTACCCTTGTGCCTGAACTGGCTAAAAAAGCAAAACACGTCGTTATGCTTCAACGATCGCCAACCTACATGGCTCCTATGCCCAATGTCGACCCATTTAGCGAACGACTTCACAAAATTCTTCCCAATAAATTAGCCTATGCAATCAGACGTCAACGCAGCATCTGGTTTGGGCACCTCTTTTATCAACGAACTCGAAAGAAGCCCGAAAAAGTGAAGCAAGTGATGATTGATGCTGTCAAAGATATGCTACCGGCTGATTATGATGTCAACACTCATTTTACGCCTCGTTACAATCCATGGGATCAAAGAGTCTGTTTGGTTCCCGAGGGCGATCTTTTTCAAGCGATCAGTGAAGGAACAGCCTCCGTCGTCACCGAGCACATCGAGAAATTCACAAAAGATGGGATACTGCTCCAATCTCAGGAAGAGTTAAAAGCAGATATTATTGTGACAGCAACAGGACTCAACTTAGAGGTTATGGGGGGTATAAACTTTGCTGTAGACAGTAAACCCGTCGATTTTTCGGAAACAGTCACTTACAAAGGATTGATGTTCTCTGGTGTTCCTAACCTCATTTATACATTTGGCTACATCAACGCCTCATGGACATTAGGGGCTGATTTAACGGCCGAATATGTTTGCAAGCTGCTGAAACACATGGACCAGACTGGGGCAACACAGTGCACTCCCACCTACTCAGAAGATGCACCGCCCGCTTCGGAACCATGGATCAAAGATTTTTCATCTGGATATATGCAGCGGAGTATGCACCTGCTACCCAAACAAGGCAGCTCAGCCCCCTGGATTAATACTCAAAATTATCGACAAGATAAGAAAATAATTGGGCGCTCCCCCATCGAAGATGAATCTCTTCAATTTCGATAAATCTACGGCCGTTACAACTCTTGAGTCAATTGAATATTATTGCCGCAGGTATCATCAAACACAATCAGTTTGACTGGCCCCATTGTGGTAGGCTCCATTGAAAATTCAACTCCAAGCGCTTTGAGGCGCTCATACTCAGAATCCACATCGTCAACGGCAAAAGAAGTGTAGGGAATACCTGCTTCTTTGAGCGCTTTTTGAAACGTCTGAGCTGGTTCAAAACCCATCGGCTCCAGTAGCAACTCTACTCCATTCTGCTCTGCAGGAGAAACAACTGTCAACCATTTATGCTCTCCAACTGGAACCTCTGTTTTTTTGATGAAACCCAGCTTCTCTGTGTAAAACTTTAAGGCTTTATCCTGATCATCAACCATCACACTCGTCACATTAATTCTGATCATATTGAAACTCTCCTTTTATCAATCATCAATATCCATTGATAAAGGATATTGATAAAAGGCTCAATTTGCTTATCCTAGATTGCTGTTTTGATTCAATTCTTGATAAGTCTTTGGTGAATGCCCTGTCCCACTTTTAAATGCTCTAGAAAATGTGGATAAACTTTCATATCCAACATCAAGGCAAACTTTTGTGACTGGGAGCCCCTTTTTAAGGAGCTCTTTTGCTTTTGAGATTCGGATATCTCTCAGGTATTGTCTCGGAGTCACCCCATAGATCTGCTTAAACACTTTGATGTAGTAAAAACGGGACATAAATGCTGATGCAGCTATTTTCTCGAGATCAATTTTTTCAGAATGATATTGCTCCATAAATGCTTTCGATTGTCGA
>JANQSK010000640.1 GCA_028284105.1 Anaerolineae bacterium | reverse complement strand
AACGGAAGAAGAAGCAACCGCCGCAGGACAGCCTTGGCCCCCACCGACCATTACAATCTCTTGTTCAGTTGCTCTTTTTGATATTACGGAAGAAGGTGGAGCAACTGAAATTTATCCAGGCACTCAAAAAGAAACTGTCGTTTCCACTTGGCCGCGTGGAGAACGTGTCGAATACCATCCAGACCTTATTGCTCAATGGGGCCCTCCAGGCAGGATGGAAATTCCAGCCGGTGGCATTTGCTTCAGAGACCCGCGCATGTGGCATCGAGGTGTCCCGAATCACAAGGACAAAGCCCGCCCGATGATCGCCTTAACTTATCATTCAGGGATGGCAAAACATTGGCGAGGGCTTTTAGCACCTGAAATGTCTGATGAAGATCGCCAGCGATGTGAGGCAAATCCATCCTTGCGTCTTTTGGACAGTGGCGAATTGGGAGACGGCCGTTTAGTCTTTGATGCCAGCGCCCGAGACGCATTCGAGTCGACAGAAAATTTACACGGCATCTATCGCAATGCCCGCTTCCTTGATGAATCCCAAACCCCCAACCATTTTCTCGATTCCCATTTTCTTGGCGGTGCTCGCATTGTGCCAAAAGGACAAATTTCACCCTGGCCTGATGAGAGCTAATGCTTCCTAGGCACGGCCTGATCGTTTGTTATGTTCCCTATACGATCGAGGGGTCATACCTACGGCCGATTTAAAGCATTTAAAAAAATAGGATGGCTCTCGAAATCCACATTTGAGAGCCACTTCGTTTACTGGCAGCTGCGTGTGTGCCAATAGGTCTAACGCGGTGCGGATACGCGCATCTGTAATTAGCTTGCTAAATGATTGTCCACAACTTTCTCGAACGACATGAGAAACACGACTGTGACTTAGGTGCAAATGGGCAGCTAATTTATGCAAGCTAATAGGTTCTGTATGATGTTCGTGTACAAAATTCAAGATAATATTTCGACGGGAAATAAGACTGTTTTGGGTATGGGGCGAAAACGGCCGTTTAGCGATCACAGTTGCCTCTCCTAACCACTGTGACAGCCTTGCCGCCAATTGACGCAATCCTTCACTGATGAGATCAGATCTATCAGCTGTGACTGGCTCAGGCATTTGTAATTCAATAGCAAATGGCAATTCATCCGATGTCGGTTGCGGATCATATAGCGCAACAGCCAAGCTTGAAGAACGTGTATGTTGACCAGCATATAAAATAGTAACCATACGTTGTTCCGAAAATATAGGCATACACCATTCAACCAAACCGGCATGACAAACCTTTGTTAAACCCTCTGGATGCTCCCCTATTCGTTCCAACACATATTGGCGCTCAAAAAACGTACACTTATCGACTAACTCACTTGATTGAATGGCAACACAATGCGGATAGGATGTATTGATACGCTGTGGAGAAAGATAGGGATAAAAATGTTGTCGTTCAAAATCCCAAACAAACACATGGAGTTGACTCCATTTTTCAAATGCACGAATCGCCTGCTCAGGGATATCAAAAAAGTCAGACATGGTACAAAAATAGCAGGATTTACCAGTTTTTCAACATCTCTAACCACAAGATAACAAACATAACAAGCTACGATCTTTACTCGTCAACACAAATACAAATTATCTATCTGAGGAAACAGAAAGCTTTTGCCAAAATCTAATTCAAACGGCTTCTTTCAGTTTTCCTAAATTTAACTTCAACGAAATGGAGGATGCGTTATGAGTAAAAGCCCTATTCCAATTATTGATGTTTCCCCTTTATTCGCTGGACCGACTCCAGCCCTCACAAAAGTTGATCAAGCCATTGGTCAAGCCTTGCAAACATACCAAAGCTTTATGGCTATAGGTTTGCCGAATGATCTACGTCCTGATGCCGCCAAAATGCAGAATTTATTTTCATTGTTTCAACAACCAGATTCTGTTCTCATTCCAATGGGAACAGTCCGCGTAAACCCAAATAGCGACCGGACGTATCGTGGCTACTCACTCTATGGACGAGGGAACAGGCAATATGATGTTGGGCCAGAGCCAACTGTAGCTGGACCAGACATCAAAGATATTGAACGTCTCGTAGAACCAAACGTTTTTCCAGCAGATGGCGCAATGCCTGGTTGGCGTGACGGGATGCTCAATTATTTCCGCTCAATGGAAAACTTCAGCAAGCTCATTGTGGGTTCATTGGCACGCTTTTTGGAAGTAAGTGAAGCATCTGCGGTGGCTCGGTATGATCAAAGCAATTCAACTCTGCGTCTTATCGAATACCCAACGATGCCAGGTGACACAGCCGCGACAGAAATTGGTGGGCAACATACCGATAACTGCGGCATTTCGCTCCTTTGGCAAGATGCACCAGGATTACAGATGCGTGCGCCTGATGGTGAATGGCACGATATTGCTGATGAACCTGAAGGGATTTCAGTCCACATGGGAGAGGCTTTAGAAACCCAATCAAACGGCCGTTTGCACGCTACACCTCATCGAGTCATGAGCCACGGGGTTGAACGCCACTCAATCGCCTTTTTCCTTGAGCCAGGATTATTTGCCAGCATTAAACCGTTCTCGTCATCAGATAATGAAGCACCCTGTGCACCTGAAGATAGTTATGCGGCATCCCTAATTGAAACCCTGCGCAAAACCGGTAGGGCTTAGGCATACACCGACGATGGTTTGCAAGCTCATGTGCAGAAATGTATGCTTAAGTGAGACGAAGTTCCTGCAGGGTTATCAATTTAGAAACTTCAGAACACTTAATCAGTTCATTTTTTGAGAAATAAATTAGGACGGCGTAAATCAATGAAATATACGAGAACGGGTTTAATCCTTTGTACGGAAAACTACCAAGCTTGCGTAGATTTTTATACAAATATTCTCGAACTACCTGTGATGCACTCATTCGATAATGATGTTTCGAAGCTTACTTGTCTTGATATGGGTCAT
Organism: Anaerolineae bacterium; assembly: GCA_028284105.1. Lineage (GTDB taxonomy): Bacteria > Chloroflexota > Anaerolineae > Promineifilales > Promineifilaceae > QQUD01. The sequence continues at coordinate 282 of JANQSK010000640.1, read as the reverse complement.
GGCAATTATTTAATGATTGAAACGGGCGGGAATGCAATAAAAGATGGGAAATCTTTAGAGCAAAATCCAATTTATCTTCGTTTTAATGTCGAAGATGTAGAGGCCGCAGCAGCAGAACTCAATGCGAAAGGGATGTCTATCGAGGTAAACAAAGCAGAATGGGGAACGACTGCATACTTTACCGATCCTGATGGCAACTATTGCTCTTTACGTGATGAAGCAACCTTTTAAGGAAAGTTATGCAATATAAAAGACTTGGCAACTCGGGTCTAAAAGTCTCTC
>JANQSK010000637.1 GCA_028284105.1 Anaerolineae bacterium | reverse complement strand
GGGCACCACCATAACCCGTTGTTGGATTTAGTGGAATCAAATTGATATGTGAATTAACCTTTTCAAGGAGTTGCCCAAGTGCATGGGCTTGCTCAGGCTGGTCGTTCTGATTTTCGATCAACGTCCATTCAAAAAAGATATTACGATTTCGCTTCTCGGTATAGTATTTGCAAGCATCGATAAGTTCAGAGAGCGGCCACCGTTTGGCTGGTGGCACTAGCTTTTGCCGCTCTTCATCCGTTGCTCCATGGAGACTCACTGCCAACCGAATGGCCCTCTCTTCATCAGCAAGTCGAATAATTCCGGGCACAATTCCCACAGTGCTTAATGTGATGTGTTTTGGTGCAATCGCCATCCCTTTATGATTGATCAGGATATCAACGGCCGTTAAGGTTTCATCATAATTGTGAAGTGGTTCCCCCATGCCCATAAGCACAATATTGCGCAATTGGGTTCCTTGCTCACGCAATTGGCGGTTGACATGAAGCACCTGAGCCACAATTTCACCGGCTGTTAAATGACGCGTGAATCCCATCTGTCCAGTCGCACAAAAGACACAGCCCATGGCACAGCCAACCTGTGTGCTCACACAGGCTGTCCATCGACCTTTAAAAGCCATTTGAACGGTTTCAATGAGCTGTCCATCGGCACATTCAAGCAGAAATTTACGAGTGAAACCGTCACTGCTGTCTGTCGCTAATGCCGTTTTTAATGGGGCTACATAAGCAGACTGTTCTAGAGAGCCTCTGATGTCTTGCCGCAAGGTGTCCATCGCTGATACAGCTTCAACTTCCTGACGGTACAAATAATCCCAGACCAAGTCCCCATGATACGACGTCCCACCGATAGATTTTAGATGGTCATGGATCGCATCATAGCTCAGATTATATAGATTTTTGCCTGTGGGCATCAGCTTGATTTCCATAGGGGGATTTTATCGAGAACGGCCGTATTTGGCACAAAATAAATGCTTAATTCTAAGATTTTTGTCTTTCTGAGACAGCATTTCTTTGTTCCTGAACCATTTCCAAAATTCTTTGCTGGATAGATTGGCGTAAATTGGGGTCGATCGGCGTTTTATCGATCATTTCGGCATATATCAAGCCGTCCATTGCCAGCCTAATAATGGTGCCTAAAATCGGATCGATACCATCTTCATCAGTGAACTTTTGCCAAAATTCAAATCGCGTGCTGCTATTTTCATCAGAAAGATAGCTAAGAAGCATGGGGCTTAGCTGTGAATTGATGGCAATGTCTTGTTTGAATACGGCATTGATGTAGGAGGCCAAAAAGTCACCAGGCTGACCATTTGTATTTTCTTGCTCTTTGGCGACACGTGCTTCAAATTGGCGTGCTGCATCTTGAGAAACGGCCGTTAATAAGGCATCTTTTGATTCAAAATGATGAATCAATCCTCCTTTACTCACGCCAGCTTCTTTTGCCACAGCGTCTAGGCTAAATTTCTTGAAATAGCCGCCTTCAAGGAGGAGTTTGTGGGCAGCATCAATGATTTTTTGCCGCTTTAATTCGGGATTGCGAACTCTACTCATAGCTGATACCATTCTATCACAATGCTTACCGACTAAATAGTCGGTAAATCTTGAGAAGAGAGGATTACATGAGCCGCACACGTACACGCCGAAGAGGTGGAGTTAAAAAATCAGCTCCAAAATCTCCCTATTTTTCAATGCCAACTGGCCAAATGAGAAACCCTTGGCCAGCTTATGAAATTGCCAGCGAAGACCAACTAGAAGAAATTCATAACGCTTCCATGCACATCATAGAAAACATTGGTATGCGATTTTTGGATGATGAGGCAATGGATTTATGGCAAAAAGCTGGGGCCAAAGTGGATATGGCCAATTCCCACGTTTGGATAGATAGGGATCTAATAATGGAGCTCGTCTCAAAAGCGCCATCTGGCTTCAATTTTAGAGCACGGAATCCAGAAAGGACACGCTACTTTGGTGGAAATGCGATTAACTGTTTTGCAAATGCCGGTATGGTGTTTGCCACTGATATTCGTCGTGGGCGGCGACCTGGCACGCGAGATGATTATTTGACGCTAACCAAATTGACGCAAATGACCAACGGTATTGATGTGGCACCTTTGATGTCTGTCGTCATGCATGATGTTCCTGTTCACCAAAAGCATCTTGAAGATTTTGCATTGGGTTCGATTTACAGTGATAAACCGATGATGGGAAGAACACACGGCCGTATCATTGCAGAAGATATCATGACGATGTCCAAAATTATTCACGGAGAAGATTTAAAGCCAGAAGAAGGGCCTGTTACGGGAGGGATCATCAATGTAAACAGCCCGCTTGTTTATGATGACCGCATGTTGGGTGGCATGATGACTTTTGCTAAATATGGGCAATTCACCATTGTGACCCCATTTATTTTGGCTGGAGCAATGAGCCCAGTCACGATGGCCGCTGCGATGGCCCAACAAAATGCGGAAGCCTTGGCAGGGATTGCACTCCTTCAGCTTGTCAATCCCGGTTCGCCAGTGATCTATGGTGGCTTTACCACCAATGTGGATATGAAAAGTGGGGCGCCTGCTTTTGGTACACCTGAAGGAGCATGGGCACTCTTTATCGGGGCACAGCTAGCTCGGAAATATGGTGTTCCTTATCGGGGTAGTGGTAGCTTGAACATGGCGAATTCACCTGACGCCCAAGCTGCCTCTGAGTCTATGTGGTCATTGTGGCCTTGCATTTTGTCTCATACTAATTTTATTGCTCATACGCTGGGTTGGCTTGAGGGTGGTTTGACAGTTTCCTTTGAGAAGTTTGTGATGGATGCCGAAAATCTGGCTATGATGCAACATTTCCTCAAAGGGCCAGAATACAGCCAAGACGCGTTTGCGCTTGATGCCATTGCAGAGGTTGGTCCGGCGGGACATCACTTTGGTACTGAACATACACAGCGTCGCTATACGGATGCCTTTTATCCTCCATTCTTGGCCGATCGACGCAATTTTGGCACATGGACTGAAGCTGGTAGTGAAGATATTGTGCAAAGAGCGCACAAATTATGGCAAATCATTGTCAAAGAGTATAAGAAACCCGCCATGGATACGGCCGTTCATGAGGAACTTGAACAATTCATTGCGAAACGCTCCAAAGAGTTGGAAAATGTAGAGCTATACGATTAGCAACTTGGGTTTCTGAAGTGGTTAATGGGAATCATTCAACCATCTTCTGGAAGACCAAAGTGCCTAATGACCAACATAAGGAGTCCAAGATGGAAATCACGACAATTCCAGTAGAAGAAGGAAAAGAGAAACCGGTTCAAGAAGAAGGCTTTGGGTTTGGCCGAGTCACAACAAATTACATGTTTACTCGAATTTATACCGAGGAGAAAGGATGGCATGACGCTAAAATTGAGCCCTATGCCCCTTTCCAATTAGATCCCACAGCCAATGTGTTGCATTATGCGCAAGAAATCTTTGAAGGGACAAAGGCGTATCGGCGACCTGATGGGCATGTGAATCTTTTCAGAATTCATGACAATATCCGCCGATTTAATAATTCCGCCGTCAGAATGACTTTGCCAACGGTTGATGAAGAGGAACATTTAGACTCTATTGTTTCACTTTTGAAGATGGATTACGATTGGGTGCCCTCTGCAAAAAACACCTCTTTATATATTCGTCCTGCATTAATTAATATTGAAGCTTCGATTGGCGCGAGTGCCGGTGAAACATATATGCATTTCATCATTTTTTCACCAGTAGAAGCCCATTTCGCCAAAGAATTTAAACCCATAGCCGTTTATATCGAAGATGAACAAGTTCGTGCGGTTCGAGGTGGGATCGGTGAAGCCAAAACTGGGGGGAACTATGCAGCGAGCCAATTCATCTCCCGAAAAGTGAAAAAAGATGGTTTCCGCCAAGTGCTATGGCTAGATGCGATTGAACGCCGATACATTGAAGAGATGGGCGGTATGAACATTTGCTTTGTGTATGGCGATACTATCAAAACCCCTGCCTTAACTGGCACCATATTGCCAGGTATAACACGCGCGTCGGTCATCGAATTGGGTAGAGACCTTGGCTACAAAGTTGAAGAAGCTCAAATTGATGTCAATGAACTTGTGGCAGATATTGATAGCGGGAAGTGTACTGAAGCATTTGCGTGTGGGACTGCTGCCGTAATTGGCCCTATCGGTCGTTTCCGATACAAGGGCCAAGATCATGTGATTGATGAGGAAGAAGCAGGACGTGTCACGAAGCATATTTTTGATGAATTAACGGGCATTCAATACGGC
>JANQSK010000599.1 GCA_028284105.1 Anaerolineae bacterium | reverse complement strand
ATGCAGCCATCACTTTCGAGGCATTTTGTATTTCATCAAAACAGCGATCGAGTGCGCCAGCAGCCAATTCAGACATTTTACCGGCGCTTGCGCCACCTTTTTTATCACCCGTTAAAAACGCACTGGCACGAATCGCACTGTCTCCAGCTGATTCAATATTGTCCCCCGTATCCCGAAGCATTTCAGGCAGATTTTCAATCAAATCCATGATTTTTTCACGATTATTCCAAACGAGATTAACAACCTCAACCAATTTTTCCATATCAAAATCATCAAATCTGTTTAGCAATTTATCAAACATTTTTCTTCTCCTTAGATACAACTAAGTTCATGCTCATGCACTGTAATTATGTAAATTTTCTCATACACAGAACAAATTTTCAAAACAAAATTGGCTGAGGTTTGCTCCTCAGCTAAAATAGGTAATGGTTTGAAGAGCAGAAGATCAAACAATATTGAATTTATTCGTATTCTCCAAATTGCATCACAGTTGACAGTCAAAGCAGTTGTATTGCCTTAAAGTAACAGCAAGGCATATCTAATTATTATTTTATGAATCCTCTATCACGGTCATTGATTGGTCACAAATTAGGTGATTATGAAATCATTGAGAAAATTGGCATGGGCGGTATGGCCAATGTTTTCAAAGCCGTGGATCAAGTTCAGAACAAAACAGTTGCAATCAAATTAATTCACCCCTTCCTTCTTGAAGATCGACTCATTGTTCGGCGCTTTAAAATGGAAGCTGACGTAATGTCGCGCCTTTCTCATCCTAACATCGTAAAAACATATGGTTTTGAGACAGATGAACATGAAAATCACTATCTCATTATGGAGTATGTTGAAGGGCAAACAGTAAAAGATATCTTGAACAACGGGGAATTTCTCAGAAAGGCAACCCACTTAGAATTTGTGATCGATATCATCTCCCAAATTGGAGAGGCTATTGGCTTTGCACACCAAAAGCAAATGATTCACCGTGATATAAAGCCAGGAAATGTCATGATCACACCGGAAGGACGCGCTGTCTTGATGGATTTTGGCATTGTCAAACTGTTGGATCAGACATCTGCAATGACTGCAACAGGCTCATTATTAGGAACACCCGCATACATGTCTCCGGAACAAGCTTTAGGTGAACCAGGTGACACTCGGGGGGACATCTATTCGCTTGGTGTGATGCTTTTCCAATTGGTAACGGGGGAACTTCCATTTGATGCTGAAACCCCAATGGGGATTATCATGAAGCATGTCAGTGAGCCACCGCCTTTACCTGGCCTACTGAACCCCTCAACGCCATTAGCTTTGCACGACGTCCTATGGAAGTCTTTAGAAAAAGATCCAAATCACCGTTTTCAAACGGCCGTTTCATTTGTCAAAGCGTTACAAGAAATAGATACAAGCGGTAATGCACCGACGGCCCCTACCCATATCGATGCCATTTCTCCTAATCCAAAATTACTTGATACGATATCAAGCCCACCGCTACCAGCACCGTATCAGACACCACCTGCCATCCCAAACTTCTCTCAGCGTGATAAGACGGTTAAACGAACCATTGATAAATTATCTGATGGTACGCCTAATCAAGTTGTCGGTTTGGTTGGCTTTGGGGGTGTTGGAAAAACGGCCGTTGCGATTCACGCTTCAAAAGAGCTTCAACACCAATACACTGATGGGATTCTTTGGGTTCAGCTTGAGTACAGCACACCTGATGCCGAGCTTGTCAAAATAGCAGATGCCTTTGGCCAAGCAGAAGAAGCCTCCAAAAAATATACCGTCCAACAAAAAAGTGAGTTTGTTCGCCAAATTTTGACCAATAAAAAAGTGCTCATTGTTTTGGATAACGTGCAAGACAGTGAACAGCTCAAATGGTTATTACCAACTGGCTCTGAAAATGACACACTAATTACAACCCGAAATCACAAAATGCTTCAAACAAATGAAGCACATATCATTACTGTAAATCCATTCAACGATCGAGAAGCCATCGAATATTTGGCATCCGTTATTGGTGCAGAGCGCGTATTGAAAGAAAGATCGTTTGCTAAGGAGTTAGGTCGTCTCGTTGGTGGGCTTCCTCTTGCGTTGAGCATTGTGGCTAGTCTGCTGAATGAAGCAACTGATCTATCGATTTCTGAATATACGGATTTGCTGCGTGATGAAAAAACCCGATTAGCAAATCTAACAGATTGGGAAGATATGACCCGAGATGTAGCTGCATCTTTTGAACTCAGCTATCAAGTCTTACCCGCACCTCTGCAACAGCTTTTTGCTAATCTCGCAATATTTGATGGACCAGACTTTGCAGCACGAGATGTTGCTGTGATTGCGAAAATACCACCTGTTCAAGTCAAAATCGGGCTTGGACGCCTCCATTCTCTTTCTTTAATCGGCACAGGCCTAGGAGACCGAGAATTAAGCCTTCCCGTCCGACTAGCGGATGAAGGTCGCTATCAAATCAATCCCTTACTGAGAGCCTTTGCTCGTGAAAAGCTCCAAGATAAATATAGCAATCTAAGAAAGCGATCAGCTGAATA
>JANQSK010000569.1 GCA_028284105.1 Anaerolineae bacterium | reverse complement strand
AGGTGCCATGACAGCCATGCCGCCTCTTGCACCTTCGGCAAAGGCGGGGAGGTAGTTTGCCCCAAATGGTGTCGTTTCCCCCCAGCCGCTTAACCCCGTATCTGTATCGATACGAATGATACTACTGTCTAAGGTGCGCCACACTCGCCCGCTAGATTGCTTGAACCCACCATCCTTAACGGGCAAATCAACTTGAAAAATGGAGATTTTGGTGATTTTCATGAGACTGCCTTATGAGACTTACGCTTCTTTTTCTTCGCGACGGGCTTCTCGTTCTGCAAAAGTTTCTAGCAATTTGGCGGCGTAGGTTTCTTCCACTGGTGTCGCTGGCTCAACAGACTCCTTGGTAAACGGTCGTGTGCTGCCGTGTGGGTTTGGCTCAAAGAAGAATCCGATTGATTGGCGGGCAATATGGCTCTTTCCAAGAACACGATGAGGGGTCGCTTCAAGCACCTTGCCGCTCATTGATTCCATTGTCATCCCGAGATGGATAGAGATTGAATCAGGCACGTTAGGGATTGCTTGCCACTCACCGGACGGAGATTGCATTTGCAAACCACCGGCGTTGCTTTGCCAAAGAAGTGATAAACAACATTGGTCTTTGTGTTCAATTGCCATGACCCGATAAGTTTCACCCCCAAATTCCCGGGAGGCATTTTCTTGTTCTCCAATGACAAGGCCATCGGGTAGTTCTGGGTAGTTCAGCAAGCGTAACGTTGAATTGCTGTTTTCAAAGCGGGCTGCCCCAACTTCTTCATTGGCGCCTAAATACCGAATAATGGAGCGCATGAGCTTCTGGCTGAAATCATGCATATGGTTGTAATAGGTCTCCATTTCTGATTGCCACCCATTTTCTGGTTCTTCAGAAGGCCATGCGTTTGTTTCAATTAGCTGCTCAGCATGGGGTAAATCGGGAACCGTTACCTCATAATCTGGCCCAATATCATACATTTCATTATGCGCCCAGCCTCCTTTTAGAGAAGCATAATAGCCTCGATAGTCCCGACTACTGTCTGGATTTAATCGTCGGGTTCCGAGGGATTGACGCATTTCTATGGGTAGGTTGTAAAAAGCAAGGAGCTTTTCTGTTTGCTCAGGATCGGGGCAGACTGGTTTAGGAATGCCTGTAGCGAGAAATGCACCGGATTCTTTACAGGCAGTGCCTATCGCTTGATCAACGGCCGTTATCTTTTCAGCATCGTTGCCAAAGAGCGGGGAAATATCAACTACTGGAATCGTGGGTACAGTTGTTTCTGAAGACATGTGCAAATTCTCCTTTTTATGTGAAACCAAAAAGTATCCTGAAAAGGAATAGATAATTGTTGGCTTTCACCGAACAAATAACCTTTTATTTCAAATTCCCGATGTTACCACCGTGAAATGTCATACGATAGACGGCTTCACCTTTATAATAAATAAATTCTTGGCCTGAGAAAAAAGATAAATCCCCCGTTATTTCATTTTTGTAGCTGTAGTCTCCATTTTCATAGTGAGCTGGACCACGCATAAGGTGTTCAGGATCTGGCTGACCTAGCACTTCACGTTGAAAATCATATATTTCGGACATGGGGCGCACGTCTGAGAGGACTTCAGCGATATAGTTTTTCATCCATATCACCTTGCCTTGATGCCAAACGAGCTCGTGTCCTCCGTATGGATTGTAGCCAGCATACCGATCCCGATACCCCCATTCATCTCTATCATAAATCATTTGCTCAGTGCCATCACCAACGGCCGTTCCGTGTGGAATTGCATATGTGACCCGCCGCGCTTCTACCAAAAAATCAATCAATGCTTCCATATCTCTTCTTCCTACTGATCTGAATTGTGTTTTTTGTCAATCGTTTTGTCCCAATTGGCAGCTTGTTCACAGGTTCCCCACCAAACGTTGTCAACATTTCGCATTTTCTCAAACAGCTTACCGAGCATTTGTAATCGGCCTGGGCGGCCAGTTAAGTTAGGATGGAATGTGGAATGAAACAGTCCACCGTAGTGATGCAACCCTTTAAACTCTTCCCACCAAATTTGCTTGGCGTGCTTCGCTGGCATAATTTGAGAAGGACTGTAAGGGTAAATGCCGCCTCCAAACATTGCCCAATCGTCAAGCACCATGCTTATGGGTAATTCCACTAGTTCGCCTGCTTTGACTGAAACAAAATGGGGTCGATCATGCTCCATTAAGCTGCCGTCATAACTCATACCCAACTCACACATGATTTGAAAAGTTTGGGCTGTAACTCCCCAACCTGGCGCACTCCAACCTTGAGGTTTTTTACCTGTAAAGTGGACCAGGATGTTCGTGGCGTGTTCAAAAATGGCTTTTTCGTTGTCGTAAGACATCCCGAAGATGTTTTCATGCATATACCCATGGTGACCAATTTCATGTCCATCTTTTATGATGGCTTCAACCATGTGAGGATGCCGTTCAATGACATGAGAGGGTACAAAGAATGTCGCTGGAATTTCAAATTGTCGGTGGAGTTCTAAAATTCGTGGCAGCGCAGTCGTTATTCCATAGGCCGCCTCAGAGATAGAACCAAGATGCTGAGGGGCTTTTTCTCTTTCCCAAAAAACAGGCCCAGCTTCTCCATCGACGTGCCATCCAATCGTGACACCACTCTGCTTACCTTCTGGCCAAACAAATTGGGGTAGATGCCGTATTGAAACATCGGGATAATTTGGATAGGTTAAGTCGATCATGGAATTCATTTTTGGCTATGAGCTATAAGCTTTTTAGCTAATCAGCAGGTCAGCTAAAAAGGATTTCAATCGTGCAAGAAATGTTTGTCAAATGCCTCCCTCAATACGCTAGCTCAAATTCTTGCTTTATATTGAGATAAACCCCTGCTTGATTATCGCTCTGGGCCAATCACTGGGTGTGGAACGTAGGGTTCTTCGAGATAAGCTAATTCTTCACTCGATAAACGAATATCCAGCGCTGCGATTGCTTGGTTTAAATGGTTCATTTTTGTCGCGCCAATGATAGGGGACGTAACGGTAGGTTGATGCAATATCCAAGAGAGGGCAATTTGGGCAGGTGAAACGCCGTGCTTTTCAGCAAGCGAGACAACGCGTTCGACAACGGCCGTATCTGACTCCTGAAAGTAATAATCATCAATAAAAACATCGGATTGCGTGCGCTTCGTGCCTTGTTCAAATCGTTTTGAGCTACCCGCCAAAAAGCCGCGGGCCAGTGGGCTGTACGGGGTCAATCCGATCCCTTCCTCTTCACAAAGTGGAATCATTTCCCGCTCCTCTTCACGGTAGATGAGATTGTAATGATTTTGCATCGACACAAAGCGCGACCAACCCTTGAGCTCTGAGAGATACAAGCATTTGGCAAAGCGCCACGCCTCCATTTGGGAAGCACCAATGTAGCGCACTTTGCCCTGGCGAACCAAATCATTAAGCGCTTCAAGCATCTCTTCCATTGGCGTTTCAGGGTCGAGACGATGAAGAATGTACAGGTCAATGTAATCTGTTCCTAGCCGCTTGAGAGAGTTTTCCACAGCGTTCATGATGTGATGACGCGACATGCCTTGATCATTGATGTCATCGCTCATTGCATAATAGAATTTGGTGGCAAGAATCACATTTTCTCGTTTGCCAAAATCACGAATGGCCCGTCCGGTGACCTCTTCACTGACACCCGTTGAATAAAAGTCAGATGTATCAAAAAAATTGATGCCGGCATCTAGAGAAGCTTTGATGAATTCGCGGCTTT
>JANQSK010000564.1 GCA_028284105.1 Anaerolineae bacterium | reverse complement strand
CAAGCCGCTAAGCTTCACTATATGACCGGTGGGCAGGCCAAAGTTCCCTTGGTATTGCGAACGACCATTGGCGGCACACGAAGGGCAGCAGCCCAGCATAGCCAAGCCCTCCACGCCTGGATGAGCCATATCCCTGGCCTCAAAGTGATCATTCCATCAACCCCTTATGACGCCAAAGGCTTACTCAAAAGCGCCATCCGTGACAACAATCCCGTCGCCGTTTTTGAAAATAAAAATCTATATGTCACCAAAGGAGAGGTTCCAGAAGAAGAATATCTCCTACCCATCGGTAAAGCGGATATTAAGCGAGCGGGTCAAGATATCACCTTAGTCGCAACGAGTCGGACTCTTTTTATGGCTTTAGACGCAGCAGAACAATTAGAAACGGTGGGCGTCAGTGCAGAAGTGATCGATCCTCGTACGACCACCCCATTAGATACCGAAACACTTATTAATTCAGCCAAAAAGACAAGCCGCGCCATTGTCATCGATGAAGGGTATAACCATTTTGGCACCACGGCCGAATTAGCAGCTACCATCGCACACGGCGCGTTTTACTACCTCGATGCACCCGTGGAGCGAATCGGCAGCATGGACACCCCGATTCCAATGTCACCGGCTTTAGAAGATTTAGTTTATCCCAGCGTAGAAAAGATTGTGGCCAAAGCAAAGCTGCTTTGTAACAAGGTATAAATCGATGGCTTTTCAAATCATTATGCCAGCCCTAGGCATGAATCAAGAGAGTGGGAAAATCATCTCTTGGATTAAACAAGAGGGGGATCCTGTTTCCAAAGGAGACATCCTGCTGGAAATTGAAACCGATAAAACGACGGTTGAAATTGAGGCGGAGCGGGATGGCATTCTACAAAACGTCTCTGCCTTTGACGGGGATGAAGTACCTGTGGCAACAGTGATAGGCTGGATTGTGGCGCAAGGTGAATTGATCCCATCTGATCTGCAAAAACCATCTGTCCAATCACAAGCATCTACTCAGCCAGATACCACCCCACGAAAAGCAACGCCTGTTGCGGAGCGAATGGCGGCAGAGCACGGGATTGAATTACATCTTCTTGATCGTGAAAACGGCCGTAAAATCAACAAACAGGACATCTTAAACCATCTCGCCCAAAAACAACCCCACTCTAAACTGATACTGGCGTCTCCTTTGGCGCGGCGTTTGGCTCAGGAAAAAGAGCTGGACTTATCACAAATTGCAGGATCAGGGCCAAACGGAGCTGTTCTTGCGGCTGATGTCGCGTCAATCACGCCAGTCCAACCCATTCAGGAATCAGTACTCCCCCAAAGTCGGGCCTGGATGCGCTCAGCTCAGCGTTTGACTGAAGCATGGCAAACCATTCCCCACTTTTATCTTGAACGGGACATTGACGCATCACAGCTGGTCGCTTGGCGTGAAGTGGTGAATCAAAAAACGGCCGTTAAAACAACCTATACCGATCTGCTCGTCAAGTGTGTCTCACTGGCCTTGATTGAACATCCTAGACTCAATGCCAGCTGGATCGATGGCAAAATTATCGAAAACAACGATATCAATATTGGGTTAGCTGTTGCTATCGAAGATGGACTGTTAGTCCCCGTTATTCACAATGCGGATCAACTTCGGCTCACTGATATTAGCCAGCAACGGCAACAGCTAGTAGAGCGAACGCTAGCGGGCAAATCAAAATTATCAGATATACAGGGTGGCACATTTTCAATTAGCAATCTGGGCATGTATCAAGTCGATCGCTTTTCTGCCATTATCAATCCGCCACAGGTTGCTATTTTGGCGGTAGGCAACATTGTTGAACGTGTTGTACCAATCAATGGTGTTGCGGAGATACGGCCGTTTATGACCCTCACCCTTTCTTGCGACCATCGAGTAGTAGATGGCGCGCGTGGCGCCCAATTTTTAGAGACATTGACCCAATTTATACAAGAACCGCTAACCTTAATTTAATCATGGAAGACACAAAAAAGTTTGATGTTGTTATTGTAGGGGCTGGATTATCAGGAATTGGTGCTGCCTATTTTTTGAAAAAACGCTGTCCTCATAAGACATTTACCATCCTCGAAAGTCGTGCCGTGTCAGGTGGCACATGGGATTTATTTCGCTACCCAGGCATCCGATCTGACAGCAGTATGCTCTCATTGGGCTACAGCTTCAAGCCTTGGCTTGGTGATAATCATCTTGCCGATGGCGCGTCGATTTTGAACTATATTCGTGAGGCAGCTTCAGAAAATGACATCGACGAGCATATTCAATATCAACACAAAGTCGTAGGTGCAGAATGGTCTTCAGCCGACGCGCTTTGGACTTTAACTATCGAGCAGGGTGATAAGGCTGAACAGGTTCAAATTCAATGCGGTTTTCTTTTGCTTTGTGCTGGCTATTACGATTATGAAAAGGGGTATACGCCTGACTTCAAAGGACGCGAGCTTTTTGAAGGACAGATCATTCATCCGCAACATTGGCCAAAGAATTTTTCATATCGTGATAAGGAAATCGTTTTGATCGGCTCGGGCGCAACGGCCGTTACCCTCGTCCCTGAATTAGCCAAAGAAGCAACCCACGTCACCTTACTCCAACGTTCCCCATCCTACATGATCCCCAGATCAACCAAAGATCGGTTTGGAAATTTTTTGCGCCGCATCTTGCCCCTCAAACTGGCCCATCGCATTAATCGCAAGCGTAATATCGAATTTCACCGAACACAATGGGAACGCTCCCGAAAACAACCCGAAGAGATGCGACAATGGATCATTGATTTAATCCGAGCCGAGTTGCCCGAAGATTTTGATGTCGACACCCATTTCAACCCACAATACAATCCACTCGATCAGCGACTTTGTCCAGTCCCTGATGGGATTTTGTTTGAAGGAATTAGAAACGGAACGATTTCAATAGTCACAGATCACATCAACAGTTTCACCCCAAGTGGCCTCCTACTCCAGTCTGGCAAAACGCTTTCAGCAGACATT
>JANQSK010000556.1 GCA_028284105.1 Anaerolineae bacterium | reverse complement strand
GGCCGATATTAAAACGATGGCTGTTGGCACAATCACAGAGGCACATCAGGCAGAACAAATCATTGCATCTGGCACGGCTGATATCGCTTTAATGGCACGGCAAATGCTACGCGACCCGTATTGGCCATTCCACGCCGCAAAAGAGCTAGGGCTACCTACCAAACCGGTTGTTCCAATACAAAATGGACACTTTATCGGCAGCAATTAACAAAAATACCACAAAAGCTGACGTCTTCACCGACTCAGGAGAGATTGTATGAACATTGGTTTTATTGGCACTGGGATGATTGCAACAGCCATGGTCGATGGCATTGCTCATGATGGTCACGACATCGTTGTCACAAAACGAAGCATTGAGAATTCAACCCGTCTTGTCAATAGCTATCCCAATGTTTCTTCAGGAAACAGCCAATTTGTGATCGATCAAAGTGATATCGTCATCGTTTCTTTACTGGATAGCACCGCGAGAAATCTATTACCAGAGCTTTCTTTCCGTTCAGACCAAATCGTCTTTTCGGTTGTTGTGGGAATCGACTTTGCCGAATTCAAACAGCTTGTATTACCTGCAAAGATGGAAAGCATCTTTATACCCTACCCCCACATTGCAAAAGGCAATTCTCCGCTATTGGCTTTTCCCGCATCTGACACGTTAGAAGCGATTTTTGGACGAAAAAATACGATTATTCCAATGGCCGAAGAATCAATGCTGAACAGCTACTTAGCGGCTCAAGGCATCCTCTGTCCAACCGTCAAATTACTCGAAGAAACAAGCCAGTGGCTCACACAACGCATTGGAGATGCCCATTCGGCGGAAACATTTATTCGTATTCTGGTAGGCAGCTATTTGTTGGGTGTTGATGCAGGAGAAACGGCCGTTCTTACCAAGCTCGTTGACGCCTTAGGCACCGAAGGGGGCCTCAATGCAGAGCTGCGCGATCACTTCAAAAATCAAGGCGTTTATGACATTTTACACAGTGGCTTAGATAAGCTTGAAGAGAGATTTTAGATATTGCCGTGGAGGAACGAAGGATGACCGATTACAGTAAATTACTAACGCCGTATCAGCTCAAAAATCTAACATTCAAAAACCGGATAATGAGCACGTCACATGCGCCAGCTTACGCCTTAGACAGCATGCCCCAAGAGCAATACCAACTCTATCACGAAGAAAAAGCCAAAGGCGGGCTTGCGCTGACCATGTTCGGGGGTTCTTCAACCATCTCGCCTGATTGTCCAGCTTCTTTTGGCCAGCTCGCTGTGGGCGAACCAAGAATTGTTCCTCACTTTAAAAAGTTTGCAGCACGCATACATCAACCCGGTGCGAAGCTCATGTGTCAAATCACCCACATGGGGCGGCGCACACGCTGGGATTCGGGCGATTGGCTTGTGCCTGTATCGGCATCAAATCGCCGAGAGCATGAGCATCGTTCGTTCCCTAAAGCAATGGAAGCGTGGGATTTCCCTCGCATTATTGCTGATTATGCAAAGGCAGCTCTGCACTGTAAAGAAGGCAATCTTGATGGGGTTGAAATTTCTGGAAGCGGTTCACATCTCATTTCCCAATTTTTAGCCATTCACACCAATGATCGCGATGATCAATATGGTGGCAATCTTGAACAGAGAACACGTTTTGCCTTAGAGGTCATCAAAGCAGTTCGCGAGGCAGTTGACAATGAGTTTGTTGTGGGGATGCGTCTAACCGGAGATGAAATGGTCAAAGGTGGCCTGGATGCGATCCAATGTGTTCAAGTGGCTCAAACGATTGCAAATTCAGGGCTAGTTGATTTTATTAACATCGCCCAAGGGGCAGCTGAAAATTACAAAGTGCTGGTTCCTTTTATTCCCAATATGAATCATGGGTTAGCCCCCTATTTGTACTTGGCCGCTGCGATTCAAGACCGCGTCGATATTCCTGTTTTTCATGCAGGCCGCATCGCTGACGTGGATACGGCCGCTAACATTATCAATGAGGGTCACCTTGATATGGTCGCCATGACCCGAGCCCATTTTGCAGACCCTTACATCGTTCAAAAACTAAAAGCGAACACGCCACATCGAATTCGTAAGTGTGTTGGCGCAAACTTCTGCATCGATCGACTTTACAAAGGGCAACAGGCATTTTGCATTCAAAACGGTGCAAGCGGCCGGGAAGCCATTATGAGTCATCAGCTTGAAAAATCGGATACGACTAAAAAGGTCGTTGTTATAGGTGGGGGTCCAGCGGGATTAGAAGCTGCCAGAGTCAGTGCGGAACGGGGTCACAAGGTGATTTTGTTTGAGGCCAATGCTAAAACAGGTGGGCAAATCAATGTTGCAGCCCAAGCCACATGGCGAAGCAATCTTATGCAAATCACGGGGTGGCTCAATGATGAGGTGGAAATATTAGGAGTCGATGTTCGAACCAACACAAAAGCTACAGCCGAAATGGTGATGGATGAATCGCCTGACATCGTTGTTGTGGCTACGGGCGGAGCCCCTAATAAAGGGTTCTTTGAAGGGCATGCGCTTGCTGTCAGTGGTTGGGACATTTTGAATCAAACAGAATCGATTGGCCAAGATGTACTTATCTACGACGACCATTCAGGCCACCAAGCCGTGTCATGTGCTGAGGTTGTCGCCCAAACAGGGGCAAAAGTGACATTCGTCACGCCAGAAAATGCAATTGGGCAAGAACTTGGCGGCACCAACTACGCCACTTATATGGAAAATCTACACAAATTAGACGTGAAAATTACTCCTGATTTGAGGTTGATACTTTTGGAAGAGGAAAACGGCCGTTTAAAAGCCACCTTCGAACATGAATATTCCCATCTTGAAGAGGTCAAATACGCTGACCAAATTATATGTGAACACGGTACCTTGCCCAACGACAGTCTCTATTTTGAACTCAAACCCCATTCAACCAACTTAGGGGAAATGGATTTGACAGCTCTGACCCAAGTTCAGCCCCAAACGATTGAGCATCAACCCAATGGAAAGTTCCAACTCTTTCGGGTTGGAGATGCTGTCGCCAGCCGCAACATCCACGCAGCCATCTACGATTCTCTAAGGCTCTGTTCTGCTTTTTAAGAAATTCTCTTTGTTTATTGAAGCCCTTTAGGTGCCAATTCACCTATAGAGGCTTCAAGGGGTTCGGCCATTTTTGGGTTTGGTTTGGGGGCGATTGGCGGAACGGCCGTATCAAAATAAGCCTCTGGGTCGTCTTGCTGTCGATTCCACGTATCCCGCATCTCCCGCCATGCTTCCCATAACGTGCGTGGCTTTGGCATCTGATCTGCAATTTCACGGTAAAGAGGCTTGAGATTGTAACAAGGCACGCCAGCAAACATATGATGCTCAGTGTGCCAATTCATCCGCCAATATAAAAACTCTGCCAGTGGGTTCAATGTGATAGACCGAACGCTCTTACGAAAGTCCGTATCATTTTCCTTCAAACCACAATGCTGAGTCATGCCAACTGCATAGGCAAACCAGTTGGCAATAAATGGGGAAACCGAAACCAAAAAAATAAAGACCCAGTATCCAGAGACAATGGATGCAACCATAATAGTGCCATGAAACATCAACAAAAATCGGGACCACCAAATTGATTTTTGATGTTCTTCCGGTTGATCTTCATGCAGCGCATCAATCCATTCATTAATGGGAGCATCAGTCGGTCCAGTCTTCCCAAAAGCGCCCAAAACGGTTACAACGATGGTTGAGATTAATCCCCCTTTTCCAAATGTTCGCCCTCGCTGTGTCAACAGGTTAATCGTAAACAGCTGGACTAAAAAAAATGGCCCTACCATTGGGGAAAGTGGCAATAAATTCTCGCGATCACCTTCTGGATGAAGCGTGTAGCGATGGTGATAGGTATGGCTACTGGCATAATCAAATGGATCCCACCAGCTCAATCCGC
>JANQSK010000543.1 GCA_028284105.1 Anaerolineae bacterium | reverse complement strand
AAGGTTACGATTTTTCATCCAAAAAGAATTTGTTCTCACAGAATAAAGAGCCCTTAATCAAAATGGAGGGCTTTTTTTATTTGAGTTTCTCAACTTCTTCCACAATGACTTTCGTCCCATTACAGCCTCTGTAAGCAATGAATAAACTTTATAGCGTACTGAGACAGGAATGTCATTGTTATCGCTGTAAAGATGGGAGCCATCCTGAAAATTCATATTGACCAAAAGAGTTCATTGAAGGTTGATTCAATTATTAACTCTCAAGGATGACAACGTTCTTTGAGGTTCAGGATATATTGACTTCAATTAAGTCTGAATGTGCTTTCTAATAATTAGTGATCGATTTCTGATCGCTTACCTTTTAGCATAAGTAAATACTTGATGAATTGCGTTAATTTCACAAACGGATGATAGAATTATGACCACTTTTCCCCTAACCCAACCATTAGATTCACAATCAGCTGCTTATGATGCCTCCTTGCGTGCTTATCCCACCTACTCAGAAACGGCCGTTTTAGATGAGCTTCGCAAAACAGATTACGGCCGTTTAGACACCCAACAGCAAATTTACCTCGACTACACGGGAGGCGGATTGTACGGTGAAAGCCAATTAAAGAAGCAGTTTGAGCTCTTGCAAAACAACGTTCTAGGCAATCCCCATTCTGCGAATCCCACTTCGCTAGCAATGACGGAACTTGTTGAAGACGCTAGGGCTTTTGTATTGAAATACTTCAACGCGGATCCCGATGAATATTTTGCGGTCTTTACGCCAAACGCGAGCGGAGCGCTCAAACTTGTAGGAGAGGCCTATCCATTTGCTCCCGGCAGCTGTTATGCACTTACTTTTGACAACCACAACTCGGTTAATGGCATACGAGAGTTTGCTCGAAATAAGGGCGCTAACTTTAAGTATGTCCCTTTAAGTCGCCCCAATTTACGACTAGACCATGAGGCACTGTATAAAATTCTCTTATCTAGGGATCCAAAACAGCACAATCTTTTTGCATTCCCTGCTCAATCCAACTTCACGGGTGTTAAGCACCCCCTTTCACTTGTTGAAAAAGCACAGCAGTTAGGTTGGGATGTCTGCCTTGACGCGGCGGCCTTTGTACCTACTAATCGACTAGACCTAAGTGTTGTAAAGCCTGAATTTGTGACGATGTCTTTCTATAAAATGTTTGGCTATCCAACAGGTCTTGGAGCACTATTAATTCGTAAATCCGTTTTCCACAAGCTACAGCGCCCATGGTTTGCAGGTGGCACAGTTAATTTTGCCAGCGTCCAGGGAGAAGGTCACTATTTAACACCGAATGAGGCGGGTTATGAAGATGGGACGGTCAACTATCTAAACATCCCGGCTATCAAAATTGGTTTGGAACATCTAACCCAAATCGGAATCGAGACGATCAATAAACGAGTCGATTGTTTAACAGGCTGGTTATTAGAAGAGTTATTGGAATTACGCCACAGCAACGGCCGTTCCATGGTCAGGCTCTATGGCCCAGCCAACACCGAAATGCGTGGCGGCACGGTTACGATTAACTTTTATGATCCAAACTGCCGTTTATTGGACTACCGAAAAATTGAGCAGCTGGCGAATCAAGAAGGGATTTCTTTGCGATCGGGTTGTTTCTGTAATCCGGGAGCGGGTGAAATTGCAGAAGATCTCACTCGGGAAGATATGATTGAGGGGATGTCAGGTGGCAAGGACATGAACTTGCCTAAGTTTGTTGACCTGATGGGCAAGCGAGCCAATAAAAGTGCTGGGGCTATTCGTGTTTCAGTGGGATTGGTGACAAATTTTTCTGATGTTTACCGATTCATGCAGTTTGCAAGAACCTTCATAGACCAAACCCACCTAAATTTAGGCAATGTCACTTTTGACATCGAATCATACCGAAACTTATAAACAAGATATATCGTGCGTCTGTTGAAATCGATCTTCAACAGGCGCAACTTGATCAAGTTAATCACTGCGATTTAAAAATCGCACACCCCCTATGACCCCAACTACGATCATGATGGCACCCAAGATCACAATACCCATAGAAACGGCCGTTAGTTGGAAGAGATACGCTCCGATCACCAAGCCAACTGAATAACCAACGCTTGAAATGGTCAAACGTAAACTATAAATTTTACCGACCTGATTTTCAGGAAACTCTTGTTGGATCATAATTAAAATTAGCAGATCGCTCATAGGCGTTCCCAAGGCGGCTATAAAAGCCCCCACCAGCGCCAATTGAAATGTGGGGCTAAGCCCGACAAGCAAAATTCCTAACCCAAACATGGCAGCACCTGCAAATAAAAATCGAGGGCGGTTGTGAACTGTCATGGAGCCAACGATGAAATTGCTAATGACGCTTCCAATGCCATAAGCGGTGATGAGAAAACTATATCCCTGTGCACCTACATCTAATGGGCCATCAGCCAACAAGGCCAACCCAACTGTCATCGCGCCCGCCCAAACGATGTTGGCAGGAATGTAGCTGAGGAGCGAGTAGTAAACGGCCGTGTTTTCCCGCACCAACTGCAATGCACCCCAAATATCGGCCGTGACCGTTTGGAAACTCAATTGCGTAGGTTGATCGTCACTCACCTTCCATTTAAAGTTGCGCCCTATCGCCACCAATGCAATGGCTGAAATACCAAACGTCAACGCATCAATGGTAAAAAACTGCTCAATAGGCACAAACCCAATGATAAAACCAGCCACACCCGGTGCAAAAATACGCGCCATCCGGCTGGTGACATCTAACAAAGCATTCCCCCCTTGCAGTTCTTGGCTATTTTTAGTCAGTTGAGGCAAACTAGATTGGAGAGCAGGCTCAAAGATGGCGCTCAACGCCCCATCAATCGCTGACACAACCGTGAGATGCAGCAAGGTTATCTCCCCGAGAAAGGCAGCAACAGGTAGTGAGAGAATCGACAGCGCTCGCAATAGATCAATCGCGATCATTGTTTTTTGTCGATCCCAAATGTCAGCAAAATAGCCACCGATGAGACCAAATACCAAGCGTGTAATGGATCCCGCTGCCAGCACAAAACCAGCCTCGCTCCCAATGATCTGAACCGACAGCCAAACAATAGCAATCTCAAAAAAGAGATCGCCAAAAGCTGATAAAAGCTGACCTATCCAAAGAAGGCGAATTTGTCTCAAGCGAAGCACAGAAAATGGTGTCATATCCACTAATTTTATCTGGTAATTGACCAGTTATCACGATTTACCTAGTCAATTAAGCTTGGTTATGATCTGGTTACGGTTCCCTAATAAGGTGTGATCAACCACCAAGAACAAGGTTCTTCATTTTGTGGCACAAAATTTTTAAGGAGAAGTGTGCAAGTGACCGAGGAAAAATTCTATATAGTCGAAGAAGTAGAAAGCATCGTAACAATAGGCGAAAAAATATTTAAAGATCAATTAACAGATTATATTAATGACTTTTATATAGCCAATCACGAAGTAATAAGTGACCCAGAAAATATCCCAGTCGGAACAAAACTGATCATTCCCCATTTACCTCAGAGCGGTGAAGAAGACGTTCCTAACGAAACTAGTACAGCAATTGACCCACCACCACCAGAACCCGCTGAAACGATGCCTGACCAAACAGAATTCGTAGATTTTAACCGAGCCGATATTTGGATCGGCCGACTCATGCAAATTATTAAAAAGAACAATGAATACAACAGTATTGTCCTCGATATGAGTCTTAAATTAAATGAAGTAGATAAAGAAACCGACAGGCTATCTAAATTTGAGCAAATGCAAATTCAATCTCTACGAATAATGCTCAATCATATTGGAAATTTTTCCATTTATATCTTAACCCGCTACTTTGTAGGGATGCTGCCCCCCAAACGAATTATCCCAAAAGGAAAAAACGTTGAGACCCATTTACTCCGTTCTGTGCTTAACCATCTATCAACAGACTTTGACCTTGTACTAACGGCCGTAAACCAAAGGCGTCGCTTAGAACGAGATGAGCAATTTAACCGGACGACCTTTGGTGAAACGCTGCTCCATGCCGATATTTTAGCGCGTGAGGCGTTGGCACCTGCTCAAAAGTATCTTGAAAACCTCATGCCCACGCTTGAAGAGCCAAGTAAATCAACGATTGAAGTCGTCACCTATTTTAGTGAAAACACAAGGGTAAGAATCCTTCCCTACTATCCGGATATTGTACTGGTAGGCATTCCATATGCGACTGGATTTTTTGAGTACTATGATGTTTGGGTTTATACCTATCGTCGACAGGCGTACAACGAAGAAACAGATAAGATTTTAGAAGCAACCCATGATGGTGCGCTTCCTTTTGAAGCCAAAGTTCCTTGGGAATTTCTCGTCATTCCTCATGAAATCGCTCACTTTATCTATTGGAACGGCCGTGTGTTGAAAGAAGATGGTCAATATGGAGAATCCTTTGAAGATTATTATCACACGAGAATGACAACATCAAAGGAAAATGGGGGATTAGCGTTAAATATCACCGATTGGCAATATCAATGGTTTGAAGAGCTGTTTTGCGACGTGTACTGTATTTCGATCTTAGGACCTGCTGCCATATTAGGTTTACAAGCACTAATTTCGGAAGCTGAACCTGAAACATTATTTTTAGATAATGGGGCACACCCAATGTCGGGTTTACGGCCGTTTATAGGCTCGCTTATACTTCAACGAGCATACCCAGACAAATTCCCAAATGCAATTGCCAAGTTAGATAATAAT
>JANQSK010000542.1 GCA_028284105.1 Anaerolineae bacterium | reverse complement strand
ACTGTGAATTGCCCCAACTGTAATGATGTAGGGATCATTGCCCGGTACCGTGATCGTTTGTGGTCCGTCTCCACTGTTGCCCGCAGCTGCAACGACGACAATACCTTCAGCCCACGCTGATTCAACTGCTCGATTGAGCGGGTCAACAAAATAGGGTACGGTCGCTTCACCGCTGAGGCTTAAATTGATTACGCGCGTTTCATAGGTGTCTTTATGGTCAATCACAAATTGAATCCCTTCAATGATGTCAGCATATGTACCTGCTCCTTCATCATCTAAAACGCGGATACTCAATAACGACGCATTCGGCGCGATACCCATGCTGACCTCTGTATCTACATCAATGAAGTTGTTCCAAATGATGCCAGCCATATGCGTGCCGTGACCATAAGGATCATAGCTGTGCTCAGTGCTCGTCCAGCAGTAACCTGACTGTTGCTGCCCGTTATGGCCAGATTGACAAACTCCATCTCCCACAAAATCAGCTTGCCCCCAATAAATGTCGTTGATGTGTGACCAGTTTTGGTTTTGAATATCATTGTCGAATTCAATGCCGCTATCAATCACCGCAATCGTAATGCCTTCCCCTGTGATGGGTGAGCCATCTTGTAAATAGTCATCTTGGAGCACATCTGCCCCAACATCGATGGTTGGCACAGACACAAAATTCCAAACGGAGTAATCTCCTGTTGGTGTCGCAAATTCGCCCCCCAACCATTGATCATCTAGTAACGCAATGGCCTCGACAGTATATTCTTCTGTCACTACATAGGTGTATTGACCATTGAGACCCATCACTGGGCTCATTTTGAGCTCACCGGGCATGAGGCGTGTGTACAAAATGGTGCCTTCAGGACTAAGAATGACGTAACGGCCGTTTTTCGAGGTAACGTGAATATCCCCGTTTGATTCTATTAGGGGGGCTGCCTCAATTTTTTCTTCGGTATTAAATTCCCAAAGTAGATTTCCGGATGCTGTATCAAGTGCAAAGAGATACTTTTCTTTGAGTGCGATATAAATAATTGTTTGATCAGGGGAAAGTAAAGGAGATGTTTTAAATTTGCCTTTTTTGGGAGTGTCAAATACAAAGCGAACTGATCCATCAGGATTTAGCACATACATTTTTTCAGAAGCGGGAAGAATGAGTACCCCGTCCGAAGTGACGATTGGAGGCGCCGTTATCTTTTTATCGGGTTCAAACTCAAAGCGAACTGTTCCGTCTGGATTAAGTGCAACTAAATCTTCTTTCTTGTTGAAAACAAAAAGCGTCCCATCTTCACCTAAAACGGGGGCAAATTTAAACTCTCTTCCTTTCTCAACTTCATATGTCCAAAGATGCTGACCTGATGAACTGATTGCAACGACGTGTCCTTTTTCTAACGCAGCATATATCGTGCCATCGGCTGCAATCAAAGGAGGAGATTGGGCTTTCCCAGCTTTCTTGTCGTCAAACTCAATTGTCCAAAGCTCTGCTCCAGATGTTAAAGAGATGGCTGTGAGCTCCCCTTTTTCATCAAGAACAATCAAATGACCAGCAGCGTCATCAAGAGCGATGCCCCCCTTGATTTTATTCTTGGTTTGATATGACCAACGAACTGAGCCATCCTCATTGAGTGCTAAAACATATTTGTCTTCACCGGCGATATAAATTGTTCCATCATTCCCTGCAATCGGGGTCGTGATGAATTTTTTGCCCTGATTGAGTGAAAAATTGTGAAGAGTGACGCCCTCTTGAGACAAGATCATGCCATCCCCCTTTTCGGAAACGACAAAAATCTGCCCATTAGGAAGCACTAATGGGAGAATCTTGATTTTGTTTCCAATGTAATGAGAAGCAATAAATCGACGGCGATCGGAGCCCCAATTATTCCGATCTAAATCATCGTCTTCATCGTCTCCATCAGCATTGAATTGTAGAGATGATGATGTTTCTATTGATTTGTTCTCAATGATGGAAATGACCCCAGGTTGATGGGTGAGTCGTTGTAATTGAGTGTAGGTCAGATTGGCAACGGCGGCATCAATAATTGGCAGTAAGGATGAGCTAATGGAGCCAGTTGATTCGATGGCTAATTGGGCGGTATTGGTATCAACGGCCGTTACTATGACCGATTTTTGCCCTTCCCAACCTTGTTCCAAAGCAGGATCTATGAAAGCAAAATTTTGTCCAACTGATTGTGTCAAAAGGACAAATACCAAAACTGCCACTATTCTTTTCAAATGTATAACTTTAAGCTTGCAATCACAAGCTTGAGCGGCCATAAAAGTAATCATGGTTTTATTCCCTAACGCAAGGTTTTCTCAAGCTGAGATTGGATTGGTGTGTACCCTCATCTTATGCAAATGTGCTTACAATCATGATTACAGATTAGGTTGTGGGGAAAACAAGAGCTGTTTTATTTGAAGGGAGGCACCCCAAAAAGTAATGATGGCCAGGAGGAGCATATTTGCGTGAACAGACCAGATTCCAAAATAAAGCACAAGCATGGAAACGAGCTGCCCAATCGCAATGCTGAGCGTGATGGCAAGCATGAGTTCAATGTACCAATGATCTATTTTGATGAGTCGAATGAAGGCCATGCCGGGGCATAAGGATATAAAGGTGAGGGTGATGAACGGCCGTAAAACGTTCGTGCTCTCTTGCCATACAAAGATAAGCGACAATATCATAAGTAAATAGATGGTAATGGGCCAAGCAAACCTTTTCATTATTGACCTTCTATCGAGTTCGATAAGATAAAAATGGAAACATCGGGATTGTGATAATACAGATCAAAATGGGGCGAACCCGTCAAAGTATCTTCAATGATGTCTAGCGCATCTGGTGGCATTGCGCCAATCATTTCTACTTCTGCCTTTTGACTTCGGGTGAGAATTAAGTAGGCTCCAGTATAAGATTCATTGCTCATCCAGCGGCGAAACACTTTTTCAGGATCATCAATAAACTCTTGTTGCTCAGGCAGACGCTCACGGGATAGGGGGACATAGAAAAATTTCTCATAATATTTGAACTGGCCAGGATAGTTTTTAGAGCCCTCGATCAAAATGGAGCCATGAGGGGCGTGTTCGTATAGAAATTGGGATGCTTCGACTTCATACTTGGTAAAGTGATACTGTCGCTCTTTACCAAGGTAGGCAAACATAAAAGCGATCAAGAAGATGATGGAGATACAGAAATAGGAAACGGCCGTTTCTCGCTTAAATCCTGAATAAGGGGTCGGGAAGAACACTGTTGCGGCAAAAAAGGCAATAAAAGGCACAATGAACAAAAACACCCGAAACAACATTTCACCCCCATATGAATTGCCTGCTAGCATCAAGAAGGGAGCGATGATGAGCAACACAACGGGGATATCTCGATAGCGATTCAACAATCTTCTCAAACCACCAATCAGAGCTAATAAAATCGAGCCAACCGTTAACAATCGGCCAATCGTGGCGATATTGGCTTGGTCTTCGCTAACTGAGCCTAAGCTAAGTAAAGTTTCATCCGCATTATCAAGAAGATTCCCAAAATCTGACACCAATGATTGAACATTTTCTTGGGTAAACGGTTCTGCAATAAAGACGACCCAAATGAGTGTGAACATAAATTGGATGATGACGAGACTCGTTGTTTGAGTCCTCTGGATTAATACCAGAGCACCTAAACCCAATATGGTCATAAAAGGGGTGAGTTGATGATTAGAAGCGACTGCTGCCATCAGCACAACCACAATGAGCGTTACCCTTACACGCTGCTTAGCCGTCGTTTGTCGTTCAATCATCTCCTCATCAGACCTGCTGAAAAAGAATGATTTATAGATTTTGATGAGCCACCTTTTTTTCAGCCATCTTTGGACACGATCTTCATTGGTATACCGTTTTTTCTTGAGCCAATAGAGACAACAGGCCAGAATAACAAGATGGAGTAAATATCCAAAGGCTTGGGGTGCAAAGTAGTCTTGGCCTACCCAGTTAATTAAAAAGAAAAACAAAATGCTAAGCCAAATGAGCCGTTTGTCATCGGTAAAGGAGCGGTACATGAGCATGATAGCCCCTAAATTAAGCCCGTTGAAAAAGAGCTGTGCCCATGGTGAAAGAGGCACCGGAGAAGATAACCCTGATGCTTCTGTCATTAAGGCTGTTAGGGTAAAGAAACCGGGCCAATTGTGATATGCATCTAAATATTGAGCGGTCGGGTCAACAGCTTGGTAGCGCAATATGTAATCAATGACGCCAATATGCTTCCATGCCCACGAGTAGCGAAGAACACCACCATAGATGATAGGAGGTGAACCGTGCAGGATGACAATCAGCAGCAGAATGTGCAGAAGAAGTATATTTTCTCGATTGGTGCGTTTGTGAAGAAAGTAGCAAAAATGCCCAATCAACAAAAGGATGGCCAAATAGAATTGGATGGGCAGGATAGATAGTAGACCATAATCTCCCATCGCTCGAAGTTCCACGATGGATAGCCCATATAACCAGAGCCAAATAATGATGCTCCCCACAACGGCCGTTTGTAAATAATCCAGAAACAACGGATAGGCCATATCGATTTGGATGATTTTTTCATGTTGTCGATGCCAAAATTGTTTAGGCTTTTGGACATCGATTCTTCCAAAATAGAGGGGCACTTTCATGTTGCGCTTCCATTTTGGGGTAAAGCTTCCTTCAGGAATGAAAGCACTTTGCTGATGTTGTTTTTAACCCAGATTGGATTACTACTGAAATTGTTTGCTTTTGTGAGGTTCGAGTGGATGTGCCACAGCCATGTGAGAATGAGCAACGGCCGTTTACTGATATTTTTATTCATTTGAAACGCACCCAAATCAAAAGATGGATGCTTAAATTCATTGATAATAAGTTGCCCCAGTTCAATTTTTTGTAATGACAGTTGGACCGTCAACCATAGGTGTAAATAATCGAATTCGGGAAGTCCTAACACAGATGACCGTTCCCAATCTAAGATACCTGTTACCCGCTTCAAATCAGCCAAGACTAATATATTTGAGGGACAATAATCCCCATGTACCCATGTTGTAACGATTTCTTTTTGGTTGAACTGTTCAAGAAGATAGGTGTAAATGAGGTCAACAGTATCTTGCTCAACATCGTTTTGAGCCAATAGTGAAAGACATGGTTTGATAAGCCACTCTTGTAGAATTTGTTCTCCAATAATGAGCTCTTTGGCTGTGGTCCGATGCAATGGAGTAAGAGCATTGCATGCGTTTTGAATAAGTAGCTGAGCACTTCCCTCTGAAAGTTGTTCTTGTAATGGAATTCCTGGCAGCTTTGACTCAATCAGAATCAGTTGCTTTTGGTCTTGAATTAGGTTCGCTTGTGGAAAGAGGGGCATATGATTTCGAGGAAGGTCAAGCTTTTGTAATGCCTCAAGCATGTGAATGTGATTTTGGAGACTTGTTTTTGCTGCGTTCGAGGTGGTGACTTTTATAACGGCCGTTTCACAAGCATCTCGATTATGAACCAACCCGACTATCGTATCGCCAAC
>JANQSK010001029.1 GCA_028284105.1 Anaerolineae bacterium | reverse complement strand
CTGAGGCTGTTGCGATCTCGCTCAAGCCATCCGCCAAACCTCTGAAAATTTGGCTCAAAATAACACCAGAGTTTCCGCGCGCTTCCATGAGCGCTCCGCGAGCAAACTGGCCTGCAATTTGCCCAATATGCGCCGAATCGCTGTGTTGAATTGCGCTGTACGCCTTGCGAATGGTCAACAGCATATTTGTGCCCGTATCCCCATCTGGAATTGGGAAAACGTTAAGCTGATTCACAAACTCATAGTGGGCTTCGAGCGTCACCAAGGCGGCCCGAAACAGCTGTTTGAGCTGTTGCCCATCACATGTTGTCCAAGGGATTGGGATAATGGAATTGTCTGCGATGTTATTTTGGGTCATTCAAATATTGTCTCTGCGCATAAGTGTTGAACTGTCCATCAATCAGAAGGGTAGCATAACAATCAGTTTTTATGATCAGTGGACTGGTTTATTCATGTAATCATAACCTATGTGAATCGATGACGCGAGAGGGGCGAATTAAGAAAGTGTGGTGGCATAAACTGCCGTTGCGCCAGCTTGGAGTAGGGCTTGATGAACGGCCGTTTCAGACTCATCTGTGACAAGTGCAATCATATTTCCCCCTCGTCCAGCACCGCTGAGCTTAGCACCCAAAGCACCTGCCTGTGTTGCTGCTTGTGTTAATGAATTTAACTCTTTAGAAGAGACTGTCATCTCTTCTAATAGCTCCTGATTTTGATTCATCAATTGGCCAAGTTGTAGTGCGTCACCCAATTGAATGAGCTGACGGGCAGCCGTGGCAATTTGTCCACATCCATCAAAAATCAAATCAAATCGCTTCTTGTCAGCTTCCCACTGCCTGCGCACATCCGAAACCACCAGCTTGGTCTGGCTCCGAATCCCTGTGATACCGATTAAGAATTTGAGCGGTTTGCCCACCGTAAAAGGCTCAATTTGATTTTGCGGTGAAGCCTTTACAAAAAAGAGCGGTTGCTCGTATGACACGACGGTGTTGTCGATGCCACTTGGTGTGCCATGATGAATCTTTTCTACTTCATAAGTGAGTTCAGATAAGCGAGCCGGTTCTAGAATATCTAATTTATTGTAATGATGTGCCAGCCCTCGAAACATCGCTGCCGTAATAGCAGCACCACTCCCCATCCCCCCTGCAATTGGGATGTCGCTTTGAATCGTAATGTTGAGATTAGTGACAAAGGGAATTTGAGCGGCTTCAACAAAAAGGCGGACGGTCATAGCGAATGGGTCGCTGTCTGGCGCATTATGGAGTGAACGTCTTCGCTGGATTTGCGGAGCAATCAGCTGTACGTCGCGTGTTTTGCTGTTTTCGATAACGGCCGTTGCGCGCAATTGGGATACGGGAGCAGCGATTGCGGGACGGCCGTAAACAACCGCATGTTCACCAAACAGTATGATTTTCCCGGGAGCAGTTGCAATGGTCATAAGATGTATAAAGCAACAAACACAACGAGCGCATACAAAATAAGCGTCGACTGCAACACACGATCCCGCAGAAAAACCTCTTCAGGCGTACCCCCTTCTTCTTTGACATGAATCAAATAGAGGTAGCGGAAGATACCGAAGAGAAGAAACGGGATGCTCAGCATCATAAAGTTATTGTCTGGCAATCCTTCAGCTAAAAAGGTGTACAAACTGTAAGAGATAATTGCACTGGTTGTTACCGTACTAAGAAGTCGATCAATCAAATCTAAATTGTACTCTTTGAGAATCGCCCGATGGTTTCCCGCATTTTCTCCGAGCAGCACCAGTTCATGCCGACGCTTGCCTAAAATCAAGAACAAGGCCAAGAATCCACCAAACAGATAGAGCCAGGGCGAAAATCGTTCTACTTCAATAACCGCCACACCAGCCGCAATGCGCAAAACAAACCCAGCCGCCACAATCATGATGTCAAAAATGACAACATGCTTCAACCAAAAGGTATATCCAATTTGCACAATAAGGTATGACAAAATGATGATGCCAAAGCCCATTTCAAGAAAAAAGGCAATGATGAGGCTCCCAAGCGCAAACAAAATAGAGGCCATTCGCGCAACTTGTGGGCTCAACTGCCCAGCAGGCAACGGCCGAAATTTCTTGATAGGGTGTTGTTTATCACTTTCAATATCAGCGAGGTCATTCATCAAGTAGACAGCACTTGACATAAGACACATCAATCCAAAGGCAATCAACGCCTTGATAAGACTGCTCGGATCTAATACTTTGCCATCAAAGAAAAGGGGGACAAAGACAAAGAAGTTTTTCGTCCACTGCCTTGGACGCATGGTTTTGATTAAGCCAGTTAACACATAGTTCTCCAAATCAAATTTGTGGGGTAATTATCCGTGTTTTGGAGAAAAGCTCAACGAAAAACGGCCGTTCACAGGCAATCCGCAGATTTATCAGAGGAAGGTTGCTTGTAAACGGCCGTTTTCAAAAAATTGATTTAGCGAAGTAATTATGCAATTTATACCCGAAGGTAAAGAAACAAAAATCAATCTATCTCTGGATTAATAATTCTGCCACACGTGCTTCATCAGCATACACACCACGATTGTGTTCAGGAAGCAGAGACGCTATCTGGCACATCATTTCTGTAGTCGATTCTTCAACAAACTGATTTTTGTCACGCCTAGGCAGCGGTGGCAGCGTAAATGGCTCACCCACATGAATCCGTAACCTCAAGCGTCGAAAGCGACGAAGACGCTGCTTCACGACACGATCTTCGGTTCCTGCTAAACCTATGGGAACAATTGGCACTTGGGCTTTTGCGGCCAAATAGGCTGCTCCAGATTTTGGTTTGATGAGCGCCTCTGTTGGGCTGCGGGTGCCTTCAGGGGCAATCACAGCCAGTCCACCCGCTTGAAGCCTTTTTTGCGCCATCCGCAAAGAGCGAATATCACCCCCATCACGATTTACCCAAATCGTGTCAATGGCGTCACCAAAGAACTTCAGTACAGGGTTCTCGGCATATTTATCAGCAATCATGATAATGACATCATCTCGATTAGCCATAATAAAACCAAGCCAGGTATCGAGCCGCCCTATGTGATTACTAATAACAAGACATCCCCCTTCTCTTGGAAGGTTCTCATACCCAACCAGCTCTATTTTGGCGATGGTGTACAAAATCATTTTTGTGATTTTACGAATGAGTCTGATTAATTTGTTGATCATGCTAAAATTCACTTATCTACTTTCTCTTCTCTTCAAGTGAAACACTACAACATCAAAAGAGTTCTTTGAGATTGTAAGATTCTGTCAACAAATTTTTTG
>JANQSK010000535.1 GCA_028284105.1 Anaerolineae bacterium | reverse complement strand
AAAATCAGGTGGAAAGTCCAATTGGAATAAATAGGTCGTCTGCGAGATATTTTGAATGATACAAAAACCACTCATCTATATCTTCTAGAATATCCTCTGAATCAACTCGGCAAACTGAAATATTATCTCCATAGATGCTGAGTGCCCCAAAAAAGGCTTGTGACAACCATTGAATACGTTTTTCATCTTCGCGGGTGTGTACTTGGTTAAGGGCCCTTTCGCGAATAGCCATAAGCTCTTCCGCCAAGCCAGGGTAATTCCGAAGATTATCATTCACCCGATTAACGAAGGCTCTTTTAGACTTTGGATGAATCCAATGCCCATATCGTGTATGTAAGAGAGATGCCCCTAATAACATTACCTGTTGCATAGCAAAAAAGAGACCTTTGATATTTCTAATTCACAACTTCACTAATTCGCCACAATCTTCTTGAAGAGTAATTTTTGTGTTTCTGAAAGATATGTCTAAACAATTCACTCTATCAACCATGAATTCAAAGAGGTTTGTAATCTGTTAATTCTTCTTTAATTACCTGTATGATATGTGGCAAGGCTCGCTTAAGCTTCAAAGTGTTAATACGCTCAACAAACGCCGTTAGCAATCGAATATTGAGCTGATCTAAATTTTGTAATCTTAAAGTACGAATATATTGTTCCTTATCTGAATCGGGTGTCAAATAAATTAGATCTAATAATGCTTTTTCCGGTGTTGCCACGAATGCCCATTGCGTTTGCGTCACTTGTCGATATTCAAAACCAAAAAATATAGCTGATTCAATTTGTTCATAATTGAAATGACCATACAAATTATGCCATTTCTCGGGTCGGCAAGTGGTGATGCTTACCACAACGGGGACATATTCTGGAATAAGATCATAATTAGATAATGCAGTTTGAAGGCTAACATACGAGGCTTGCACCATCTGATTGGCGACAACATAACTATGAGGATATTCCAACTGATAAGATGGCGCCAAAGAATAAACCCCTGGTCGAAGTTGGATAACTTTTCCTGCTTGAATCCATTCGGTTATTTTTCGTTGCGCTTGTTGTGGATTGTCTGCAACTGCATAAAGATGCTCAATCTTAAATACGGGTATGCTTGCAAGGTTTGTTACAAATTCTTGGAAGTTCATGTTTCAACATTTATGATATGTCGGCAATCGAGATGAATGCGCCAAATAATGACAATTAATTTGCCATCAAAAACTCACCAGGTAACTAAAAATCGTTAACATTCGATTGGGCAAAGGATTCCAATCTTAATGTTGATATTAAATCAATACAACTTTGGAAAACGGATGATTAAAAAGTGAGAATATGGAATTTTAATTTGATACTCTTAATCAAGACACCCTTTTCCCCCACGTCAAAAGATACTTATAAAAACTGTTTGTATGCGCGTGACCGATGCCAGAAAAGACCCTGCCGCTATCTTTAATGTATTTTCTAACAGTCGGCATAGGAATTGGAAATCCTATTTTGTGCGCCCACTTCATTGCAATGGTTGCCTGCATGAAATTGGGTTCCGTAGGAATTAGTATGATTTTGGAAATATCCATTTGAGTGTAATGTCTTTCAAGATACTGTTCAGGGCTTTCCTCATCTCCTAACATATCCCATTCATACACAACCGTTTTTCCTGCCCTGTCCTCAAAAATCAGGGGCTCTGTTTGAATATGGTGTGGGTAATACGGGGCGGGTGCACTGCCTAAATTGGTTGCGATACGTTTCAATAGTGGATCGTGAATTTTTCTAAGATCAACAAAAAAGCTCAAGGGTTGGTATGCTTCTTCAGGAAACCCCGTTTTTAAAAACCGTGTCAACGAAACACCAATCATGACGAATGACTTATATTCTCGATCTTTTTGATTTCGTCTTTCTTCTAAAATTTGCTGTATTTTACTAGGTTTATCGCTAGAGATTGAGCGACGAACAATGGTCACCTGTCCCTTTTTAGTAACTTGATCCATTAAAACCCTTTTATTATTTTGTGCTATAAATATCAGATTATAATATAACTGTTTTTATTATATTATTCAATAATGTATACAAAATCTGCTCCATCAGGACTCACAAAAACTGGTTTAGTCAGCCCTTTGATTTTTTGAGAAAAAAAGGGATTGTTTAGTAAAGCATCCACGAAAATCCTAACTTGTCCTGTACCATATTTATGCTTAACAAAATTGTCCCCAAGACGCCAAATTCTTTCTCCTATTCCTCTATTCTGGAACTCTGGTGCAACTTCAATATATGAGCCCCAACCTACTTGATACTGAGACCCTTTAAAATCCGCGATGCCAGTCACATCGATAGGTTCTAATTCAATAAAAGCCACATCTTCTCCATCCACCGACAAGATGAGTCGATACTTTTGTTGTTCTGCATCGTCTTCAAGACGCCAGTGGCATTCCTGAAACTGGAACCCGTCTAAAACGGATTCACAATCTGGAAATTTGAAATCGTTATTCCCCAACAGATTTGTTATCTGCCCACCACAAATACCAATAATAAGGAACAGCATTGTTAATCGAAATGCCCACAATGGGGTCCGGGTTGCACGACTTTGTGATGAGTTGGTCATATTTAATTCTCCATTTAGTGTGTATGTGTAGATTTGCCTCTACATCAATATTTATTCTTAAATTCCAGCCGTATTACAGTGTTCATATTCCTCAATGGGTGACTCACATTTAAATTGCCCATCCAGGCAAGACCACGCATCCTTCATGTTTTGGAGGAAGGTTTTTGGTTACGGCTGCAGGGCCACGACCCTGCGTGAGGTTTGGGTTTCCAACAACGACAATTGTCGTTGCACCTTTTCTTCAAGCGTGTGCCGCGTTAGCGGCTAGGCTTGAACGTCAGGGAACCACATGCCAAATCTTGAAAAGCAAAAAAAGGGGCCAACTCAATATAGAGATGACCTAAATCAGAAGATATGTGTTGAAAAGAAACCCTGTCTTTCTAGGGTCTCCCTTTCACTTTTTTAATCCCATTTAGAAAGAAAGTTGGGGCATCCCTTGAAGGAATGCCCCATCAAAAAGAGGAGGAGAAGATAGAAAAGAGCCTGTTAGGGATTCGAACCCTAATCACCACAATCAGTCAGGCTAGAGGTCTTGATTAACGGCCGTAGACACGATGGCCATTGTTAAGAAGGTGGGTATGGCTAATATCAAAGCGCTCCCCACAACCCAAAGAAATTCAGAAAACATAGAGCACCTGGAAAATAAAAAGGGGACTCGGTAAACCGAGTCCCCTTCATCATTGGTAATGTATTGTGCGTAAATTAGAAAGGAATTTCATCCTCTTCTGCGATTGGCGTAGGAACAACCGCATTTCCATTGCTGTTGCCACCGCTATTTGTGCTTAAGAAGCGAACGGTTTCAGCATGAATATCAAAGGTGGCTCGAACGATGCCGTCTTGACCCGTATAGGTGCGCGGGCTGCCGTTTTCATCTGGTCGCAACCGACCTTCGACTAAAACTTTGGCTCCTTTGTGCAGATATTGGTTGACGTTCTCACCTTGCTTTCCCCATACGCTGATGCGGAACCAAGTCGTTTCCTCTTGAAGCTGCCCATCACGGTTTGTCCATTTACGACTGGTTGCCACACTAAAGTTTGTAACGGCCGTTCCGTCTGACATATAACGCATTTCTGGGTCTCGTCCTAAGTTGCCAACAATCACTAATTTTTGATACATATGAATTCTCCTTATGAGTGTATGTGCCCCCAGCGGACACATTTAATATTTTTCATCCCTTTCAGCGCGTTAGCGCCTCCGCATCACACACCCACAGAGAATCAGGGAACTGAT
Source organism: Anaerolineae bacterium (assembly GCA_028284105.1). Taxonomy (GTDB): domain Bacteria; phylum Chloroflexota; class Anaerolineae; order Promineifilales; family Promineifilaceae; genus QQUD01. The sequence goes on along the minus strand of JANQSK010000535.1, from coordinate 2,255 downwards.
CCTGTTCATCAATCCCAATTGAGAATAGAACAAAAATAACGCTTAAAATTAAAGATTCCTCCCAGTGTTGAAAATAAAAAACTGCCTAGCGAGAAGCCAAACAGTTTTATTTAGTGTTGCCGTCCAGAATAAGCCATCCGTGGTCGTAACGACCACGGATGGTCCACGGATTAGAAAAGTAAAGAACCTGCCTAAACCACAAAGGTCTAGACAGGTTCATTAACAATGCCCATAAACGGCCGTTTCTACGAGTCCGTATTTAATAGACCATAGATGTTGCCATCTTCAGCAATGGCCCACGCCATCATGTATGGACCCGGTTCAACGGGATACCAAGGATCAACCAAGCCAAATTTGTTTCCCAGCTCGGTATAAGCAACAAGTCGCTGATCCTCATTATGCTTTTCATTAACCAAATTCAGACGCATATCTCCAAATGTGCGTTCAGCCATCTTTTGGATCTTCTGCTTCATTTTGAGGCGTTCATGGATGGCAACCTGCCCCATTCGCTCATAGGGTTCCATCCCTTGAGATTCAAGACATCGATTAAGGAAGTTGAACCAAACCCCGTTGAAACGAATCAAGGCCCCTCGATGCTTTAACGGCACGTCCTGCACCTCATGATAAACGCCACCATCCATCCAAACAGGAGTCGTCAGCAACCCCGTTTGGCGTAGGGCATCAATAAAGTGCTGGGCAATGCCATGACCGCGAACGGCCGACTCGTCTTCTCGTATTCCCAGCTGCCACAGCACTTGGTCACCTGCACAAGCCTGTTTCTCCTTATTAAATCCTACGCTATAGCAATACAGCGCCGTTCCAATTAACACCTTCCACCGCTGCGACTCATCGTATCGATCAAGCATGATCTCAGTCGCTTTGGCCGCAATCGTATAGGCCACCTCATCCAGCTCACCTTGACACGCTTTGGGTGCATTCCGAAGGGCAAGGGCGTAGGCCGTTTTCACCAGCTTCCCAGCTTCAATCCAGTCACGGTATGCATGAAACAACCCAATAGGTGGGCACGCTTGATAAGACAGAGCTTGGATCTCAGCCTCAAAGGCATCTAGCTGCATCTCAGCTGTGTTGACTAAGCTATCCAACCAGTGATTCTCTGCAAGGCGAATCTTGCTTCTCGCCTGTTGGTTAGACCCAAGCAGCGGCATCAATCTGGGCATCAATACCTTCGGAACGGCCGTTTGCTGGGTTGCCATCGCCAAAGCCGATTGGTTTAACCACGCTTTCACCGGCGCTAGATCACGTCCCTCTTTTACCATAGCGTCAATTACATCTTCCATCGAGGCAGGCATCCGCTTAGGTAAACGGCCGTAAACCGACTTCGCGACCATCAGCAGGGTGCAAAACCCACCTAACACGTTGGCATTGATTTGCCCCTGAACTACAGAGGGCCACATCGCTTCTATCGAATAAGAAAGATGGGAACAGCCTGCTTCAGCAATAAGCGTGCCGTAATTGACTTGGATAGCATCAATGCGAGGTGGCAATTTGGAAGAATCACCTTCAACCCAGCTCAGTTGATCACCATCAGCCGTCTCCCAAAGTAGCGGTTGACACCGTTCCGTTGGTTTATGCAGGACGTACTCGCCTAGTTGGTTTGGGGAGCGCCAGGCCAACACCTTCTTCTCACCGTCCACCTTATCTGTAAACGGATATACCCAAAGTGCATCGTCCCCATCGCAGCCTCCGAGGATATCCACAATCGTATGGAGCCAATCCTCATCATTCACCCAGGCGGTAGCAAATTGGGCATCGAGCTCAATATGGCCTGTAGGCACCGCTCTGTTTCCAACAGCGGCAGGCATAATGTAATATCGACCACCCGGAATGGGGAACCGACATTTGTTTAGCTTATTGCCAAGCATCTTAATGACTTGATTGCCTAAGGCCTTGACGATGCCAGCAAACCACATCGGATGCCCCCCACTGCTCAGATAGTCCATCACGTGCCACTCTTTGGCTTTATCGAGCTCTTCCTCTGACTCAATATGAGCCAGCCGCTTCATCATGGTGGCCGTTTGTCGCCCTTCCCGTATACCAACTGCAAAGGCGTGCAACCAGTCACGGTGCCATGCCAGCAGTTGTGCATTGGTAAAGAAGGGATGCAGGTTGATAAGGCTTTGGATATCGAGAAGCATGCTATCGTGCTTGTGGATGGGGGTTAAGGCAACATAGACCTCAACTCCTTCCAAGCGCAGCTGCCGCTTAAAGGAGTTGGCCGGAAATCGGAAATCCGT
>JANQSK010001026.1 GCA_028284105.1 Anaerolineae bacterium | reverse complement strand
GGTTGATGCGCATCGAAGTGGCGAACTTGATTTAGCAATTGAAGACTATAAGCGGGCAATCTCTGCCAATCCGAACCATTTCCGTGCAAATATGGGCTTGGCACAGGCTTATGAAGAGCAAGGCGAGCTGGTCATGGCACTTGACTATTATCAGTTGGCATATGAGCTTAACCCTGAAAGTGCGAGTTCAAGCTTGGCGAAAGTTAATGAAAAGTTGGCCCATTCTTTTGAAAAAGAGGGCAAGCTTCAAGAAGCCATTACGAAGTTTGAGCGTGCCAATGAAATTGTTGAAAGCCCAACTCGGCAAATCCATATTGATGAGATTCAGGCCGCTTTAGACAACCAAGCGGATACAAAAGAGCAGTGGTTTAGACGCATTCGATATGGCGTTGCACTAGCATTTACTTTAATTGCGTTGATTTTGCTTGCTGTGTATGCGCTGCCGCTCATGACGGATGCGTTATCAAATAATGGTCAGCCAGAGTTGTTTCCGAGCGCTATTCCAGGTGAAACACAAATTATTATTGCGCCGTTTGGCACGGATGATTTAGTGACCCTTTCACCAGAAAGAACTTTGATGGTTGATTTGGCGGCCGCTTATCCAGACGTCGCATTTGAGCCAGATGTCCAACGTGCAGGATTTGTTTACAACTATGATTCCGCCTTATCGTTAGCCGTTCAATCAGGTTCATCTGCCGTTTTGTATGGCAACTATTCTTCAGGACATATCGAAGCGGCCATTGTTTTTGAAAATGGTGTTGAGTTCCAATTTGATCGTGACATGATGTTTAATCCGATTGCGGAACTCAATGTGGATGACGTGCAAGCATTTGTGGAGCTCGTCGTTGACGAGATGGGTGAAAATCAATTGATTCGATTGGCTGAAGCAACGGCCGTTGATGACCAGGGCACAGTCGATTTCCTGTCAGGGGTCATCATGCTTGTTGAATATGATGATATGCAGAATGCTCAGCTCTTCTTTGAAAATGCCATTGATGATGACGTGTTTGAAGCGCCTGTTAGCTGGCAACCAAGCCAAGGGATCGATTTGGTCTACGTGCCATCAGGCTCATATGAACGCGGGCGTCAGTTTGATGAGATGTTTGCGCTTTGTGAGAAATACAATGCCAATTGCGACCAAATTCTCACGCATGATGCAAATGTCCAACAGGTGACGACCAATCACTTTTTACTAGATGCGTATGAAGTGACGAACGGCAATTTCTCAGACTGTGTCGGGGCTGGTGTTTGTACCACGCCAAACGTAAATGGCTCGTACAAATGGGAAGATTATTATGGCAATCCTGACTTTGACCATCATCCTGTTTTGAATGTTAGCTGGGAAAATGCGAAAGCATATTGCGATTGGCGCAACGGCCGTTTACCAACCGCAGCAGAGTGGGAAAAAGCGGCTCGCTGGGATCCGATTGAAGGGTCTCAAACCTATCCGTGGGGTGATGCCCCACCTGATAGCTCATTAGCAAACTTTGATACCGATCAAGGCGGACCGGTTGAGGTGGGCTCTTACGACGCCAACTTCTTAGGCGCTTACGATATGGCGGGCAATGTTTGGGAGTGGGTCAATGATTGGTACGCCCCTGAATTAGGCAATGAAACAAACAATCCTCAAGGTCCAGCAGAGTCTTGGGATGGTCGGCGCGTTTACCGTGGTGGCGCGCATTTTACTGAAGATTTTGGTTTAACGGTGGTAGATCCTGCTTTGCACACTGGCCACGAACCAAGTGGCAATGTTGTAACGGGCTTTCGGTGTGCATATGATGCAGTACCTACCAATTAGTATTTTATTATCGTGGGACGGAGCATATGATTTTAGATGAAGCTTTTATTATGAAGAACCCGTTTATTTTTGGGACACCGGTGACACCGAGAGATTTTTACGGCCGTAAAAGCACGGTTCACTTTATCATGGATCGGCTATACGGCCGTTCTCGTTCAAGCGTGGCGCTGTGGGGTGATAGGCGTGTAGGTAAAACCTCACTCCTTTACTTTTTGATGCAAGAAGATTTACGGCTTGACTATGTTGAAGACCTAGAAAAGCATCACATCATCTTTATTGATTGCCAGATGTTTACAACCAACTTCAATCGCCACCTGTTTTGGGTAGAAGTGCTTGAACAACTCAGTGAAACGGTCATGTCAAATCGCGTCATTGATGAAATTGAACGGTTGCTTGGCGTAAATCCTATTCAAGACCGAGATGTTCGACGATTGCTGCGGCGAATGCATCAAGCGGGCGAAACGTTAACGCTGCTGCTCGATGAGTTTTCACACATCATTTGGTCTGGCCAGCTTAATGACCCGCAAGAGGTACGTGCCTTTTTAGCCTTTATGCGCACAGCCGTAACGGCCGTTATGCCCTCTTCGAATTCGGTTTATCCGCGACCACTTGCCATGGTGACGGCAACAAGACGGCCGTTAAATGAGGTTGTTCAACCCGTGTATGGCACCTCAGATATTGGATCGCCTTTTCACAATCCATTTGTTTTTGAACGCCTCCAACCCTTTTCAGAAGAAACGGTTCAAGAGCTGCTGGATACAAAATTAGCAGAGTGCCCGATTCAATTTACCGAGGCTGAACGACAACACCTGCTCACTCAGACGGGGCGCCATCCGATTTTGGTGCAAAGCTACGGCAGTGAACTGTTTATTGCCAAAAAGACGGTTGCGGGTGAGGTGCTTGATTTTGAGCCGATTGATAATGAATTTTATGATCGTAGCCAGCACCACTTCCAAGCCTTCTGGCAATATTCAAGTGAACAGGAACAATCTCTTTTAATGCAAATATTGAAAAAAGAGTTTGATATTTTTGAAACGAGTGAGCAAAATGCGCTGC
>JANQSK010000497.1 GCA_028284105.1 Anaerolineae bacterium | reverse complement strand
AGCAGTCATTGAAGGATGGGGTATTCCTAAAGTGTCTCCTCATGAGCCTTTGCGCCGAGCTTTAGAAGACCTCGGTGGCGAAACTTTGGCCAAGTGGCTTAAACAGCTTGATCCGGTTGCTGCTGAAAAAATTGATCTCCGTAATGTGCGTCGCGTTGTGCGCGCTTTAGAAGTGACACTGGTCACTGGCATTCCCATTTCTACCCAACAGAAAAAATCACCCCCACCTTATAACATTTGCCAGCTTGGTCTTGATCGCAATCGGGAGCAGCTTTACGCTCGAATTGATGCCCGCGTTGATCAAATGATGACAGAGGGGCTGTTGGAAGAAATGGAGCAGCTTAGAGGTGACGGTTACGGCCGTTTCCTACCGGCAATGAGTGGGCTTGGCTACAAGCAGCTTTGGGCTTACTTAGACGGTGAAATGAGCTTAGAAGATGCCATTGAGCGCATTAAATTTGAAACCCACCGTTTTTCTCGCCAGCAAAACAACTGGTTCCGCCGTGAAGACCCCGCCATTCACTGGTTTAATCTGGAAGATGATGCAGTGGAAACGGCCGTTGTTGAAACAGTAAAAAACTGGCTTATTTAGGATATTTTTTGGCGTGGAATGTGCCTATGTATCCAAATACCTCACCGAAAAGCGGATGAATAATTCTTAAATCGACATCGACGACTTCTTCGTTATCTTCGTGTGCGGTTTGAACAAACTTTACACGCCCCAAAAGAAAGGACCAAAGCCATTTGGGTATAAACCAAATCTTGTCCCGAAATCGAAAGCCATTTGCGATTGTGTCTAGTGTAAATTGATTAGGTGAAACAAATTTGCCATCCCACACCATGTGTAGAAAATGATTGGTTCCCACTCTATCAGCGATATTTTGATACGTCTCGTCAAAAACAACCGTCGTTTCAAATTTAATAGGAGGGTCAAATTCAAAAACTCTGTTCCATTCGTGAAAAGGTTGCCCATTAGGATAGACACCTGGTTTCACCACGAGCTTTGCAGGAATATTTTCTCCTGTTTTGGGAACAAGTATGCCTACACGCCCTAGTAATGAAAATAGTGGTTTGAACCATTTTGAGTAGTGCCAAATACGATGCATCGTTCCTTCTAGCACAACATCGTAATCTTGCGTTGGTGTGACTAAAAATTGATATTGGAATGCTAGTGGAATTGAGTCTTCTTGAGTATAAAAAACGGGATCTAATGGTGAACTTATTGTCATGAAACACTTTCTCCTTTATTTTTAAATTTATCCTTTAAAAGGATGTCAAAAAAGTGCCCAGAGTCATAACAATCAATGACTGATAACACGCAAAGAATGAACAGCGAGTAACTGTTCGGGAAAAAGGGTTTTGAAATATTATGGCAGGCAAATTTCCATTCACTTAAATGCAACCTATCTTTATGAGATACGTAAAATTATAAAAAGGAGAAATTTATGCATGTTGAAATGGAAAAAATTGATGTAGGTCAGATGAATGATGACACATTAACTGCATTCATCGAGCATCTCAATCAAATTCGTGCTGAAAGCTTGCCTGATGACAAGCCTGTTACATTCCAAGAATTGAAGGCCCGTTTGCAAAATATTCCTCCAATGGTAAGAGTCCATTCTTGGTTGGTGCGGGAACCCGGAAAAACGGCCGTTATTGGGAAAGGAGACATCACTGTTGTCGAAACTGAAGATAATCAACATCTTGGACAGGCTAGCATTGAAGTGCTGCCTGCTTATCGGCGCAACGGGATTGCCAAGAAGCTACTCGCCAATGTGGTCCAAGCGGCAAGAGATGAAAACCGTCAGCTCATCATTATGAACACCCAAGGCAATGTACCAGCGGGTGAACAGTTTATGAAGAAGATTGGGGCACAAAAAGGGTTGGAAGCACACACCAATCAACTCAAGCTAGAAAA
>JANQSK010000473.1 GCA_028284105.1 Anaerolineae bacterium | reverse complement strand
GGCAACACATTCAACTTGTCTCAAGCGCAAGCTATTCAAATTGGTTTGATGTCACTTCATTTCAGCACCTGCTCGCTCAAGCAGAAAATCATACCCATCCCACTATTCATCATTGCCCAACCTGCTTATCTCGTTTAGAACAGGCTGTCACACTTTACCGCGGCGAATTTCTTCAAGGGATTGAAGTCTCCGATTCAGAGGTTTTTGAAGAGTGGCTCATTCTCAAACGCGAACAATTTCATCAACAAATGCTCAAAACGCTCGAAACCCTTGTTGATGCCTATTTGCTCCAAAAGCAATACGACAAGGTCATTCAGTTCGGACAAAAATCACTCAACCTTGAGCCGTGGCATGAAAAAATTCATCGCCAGCTGATGATTGCCTACGCATTAAACGATCAGCGTGAAGCGGCTATTTCTCAATATCAGCAGTGTCGTCAACAGTTAATTGATGAAATGGGGCTCGAACCTAGCGTTGAGACCACAACGATTTATCAAAAGATTGTCAAGCAAGAGCCTATTTTTGTCCAAACCCAAACAAACCCTAAGGAAAACGGGCATCGGGCAACACAATTTGCTCAAAAACCCAAACATAATATTCCATCGACCTTAACCCCTTATTTTGGACGCACAGAACTCCTGCAGCATCTTTCACAGTTGCTGTTGAATCCAGATGTACGTTTTGTGACGCTTGTAGGTGAAGGGGGTGTTGGGAAGTCCCGATTATCACAAGAATCGGCCAAGCAAATCTTAGATGGTTTTGAGCACGGTATTTGGTTTGTGCCATTTGCCGATATCATGCCATCAGATGATTCTAGTTCGACGCAAAATCAAATGGCAACGGCCGTTGCCCAATCGATTGGTTTACCGTTAACAGGCACATTGTCTCCCAAAAATCAGCTGATCAATTTTCTCAAATCAAGACATCTCTTGCTGATTCTTGATAATCTTGAACATTTGATTGCTGACACAGATTGGATTCATGAGCTGCTCGAAGAGACGGAAAACGTTTCAGTGCTTTGTACGTCTCGGACACCGTTAAAATTTATGGCAGAGTTTGTAGTGCCGGTGCCACAGCTTCCAGTGCCTCAAACGGATGATAAGCTCAACCAGCCTGCCACGCCCTATAGTGAGTTTTCACGATTTGCCTCGATCCAGCTTTTTGCTGATCGGGCTAAACGGATAACGGGTTTGTTCGATCTTGATGAGCAGAATTTGAATCAGGTGGCTCAATTTTGCGATCTGGTTGGCGGTAATCCATTAGGGATCGAATTGGCCGCCGCCCTCTTAACGGTTCATACCCTATCAGAAGCGATTATTGAAGTTGAGCAAACGTATAGTGTCTTAGAAACAGAATTGCGCGATATTCCAACGCGACATCGCACGATGCGGGCTGTGTTTGAAAACTCTTGGCAGCTTCTAACGCCAAAAACGCAACAGTTGTTTTCACAACTCTCCTTATTCCGAGGTGGCTTTTCACTAGCGGCCGTCCAGGCCATCACACAGGCAACATCAGCCGATCTTGTCACCCTCCATCGACACTCCCTCTTGTGGCACATCGACGGCCGTTACCAAATGCACACCCTCCTCCAGCAGTTTGCTCTTGAAAAATTCAAAACCTTGGAGAACGTGAGTGAAACAACTTCAATCTCTTCTGGAGAAAAAGAGGTTACAGGTCGATACAGTCAATACTATCTTGACTTTTTAGCCCATCAGGAAGCACCTCTTGTAGGGGAAGCGCCGCAAAAGTCAGTGCAAGAGATTACGCCGGAGATTGAGAATATTCGTCATGCGTGGCAGATTGCCCTGAAAGAGGATCAAATTGACGCTCTCAATGAAAGTGTTGGTGCGTTTTCTGAATATTTGCAGTTGAAGGGCGAATATCAGGAAGCGGAAAAGCTTTTCCACGACACAATCAACCAATTAAGTGACCGGTCTCGGGCAGGTTCTACATTGCTCAACAAACTTCGAGTCTATCATTTAGCCGCCCTTAACCGCTTATCCAAATATGATGAAGCGGCGGCCCTAGCAGAGACTGCTTTAGAAACGGCCGTTTCTCAGCAAGATGATTGGGCACAGGGATATCTTCACCTTCATTGGGGAGAGTCATTTTGGCGGCAAGGCAAATATGAGGAAGCAACAGAAAAATTAAATTCGGCGTTAACTATTGCCCAATCACACAAAATCAAACGATTAGAAGGATCTGGATACTATCATCTAAATATCGTACTCACTTCCATTGGAGAGTATAAAAAAGCGCAAGAATTTGCCTCAAATGCTCTAAAAATATGGAGGCAAATTAAGAACAAAAAACAAGAAGCTTATACGTTGAACAGTCTAGGAATAATTCATTTGCATCTAGAAGAGTATGAGCAGGCCAATATCAAATTTTCCGAAACTTTAAAAATATCTGAAAGCATCGTAGATTCTCATTCACACATTAGTTCTCTTAATAATTTAAGCCTGGTTGCTATCAATCAAAAACAATTCTCTCTAGCAGAAACGTATTTGCTCAATTCACTCCGGTTAGCACTCAACGCACAAGATAAATATGGTGAAGCAATGGCTAGGCATAATTTAGGTTGGAATGCTTTCCAAACCGGGCATTTTGATATTGCAGAAAATTGGCTTAATCAATCATTAACGCTTAAACAACAAATGAATGATGTCGTTGGTCAAGCTCTCACAATTAAAACAATTGGGGATATTGCATATAAAAAAGAGCTTATCGATCAAGCACAAGGATATTATTTAGAGGCACTTAAATTAGGAGAAGGAATTGGGGATAATTACGTCATTCAAATTGTGAATGAATCACTTAAAAACTTAAATGATAATTCGGCAAATGAAGTAGAATAAAGTTGAAGGCAATTAAATTGCCTTCAACTTTATCGTTGATTAATTATCCGCCACCGCATTGGCCGGGTTGCCCAGCACAAGCAAAGGCAACATTCACACCAATGCTGAAAAATGGGGCAATTGCACCCGCAACAATGGCTAAAGCAGCAACAAAACGAACTAGATTTACACGAGATACCGATAACATAACAAGTCTCCTTAAAATTGGAGGCTCGAAATAAGGTGCACCGGGAATCATTCCCCTCATGAGTTATCGGAGCCAACTAGTACAAAATTAAATATAAAGTAATCTCTAAAGACTTTTAATAACAGCGGCAGTTTGCGACATTAATGCGGAAAATTTCCGCAACAGTTTTGGAAGCTCAACATGAACGAAAACACATTCGGTAAATTATTACGATATTATCGACGGAGTTCGCAGGATAAGTTGAATGGAGGGAATCTCTCTCAGGATCGATTAGCAGATTTACTTGCAGAGGAAAGCGGCATTGTTTACTCTCGAGGGGCCATTAGCGATTGGGAACGGGGGAAAGGGCAAATACACAAAGACACGCGCGATATTCTTGTCAGCCTTATCAATATATTCCATACTGCTGGTGGCATCCAGACTCTTGAAGATGCTAACCATTGGTTGGAAAGCGGTAACTATCGGCAATTGAATAATGAAGAAATCCAACTTGTATCTGCTGAATGGTTACACGCGATACTAACCCCAACCACAACCGACTCTATTTTCACAGCGCCCTTGTTGCCGCCACACGATGTTATCGGTCGAGATGAGTTGTTAGACTCTCTCAAATCCCAACTATTTGCGGGTCACAATCTGGCATTGTCCGCATTAAATGGTTTGCCTGGCGTTGGTAAAACCACACTCGCCATATTGCTGGCTCATGATCCAGAAATACAAGAACAATTTTCAGATGGGGTTTTATGGGTTGGTTTAGGGGGTGATCCTGATGTTTTTCATCAGCTAGGACAGTGGGGAACGGCCGTTGGTATTCCGAATACGGATCTTGAGAAAATGGGTGCGCTCAAACTCCGTGCTAATGCCATCCACGAACAGCTCAAAAACAAAAAAATGCTCCTCGTCATTGACGATGTTTGGAATCGAGATGTCATTCCATTATTTAAATTGGGTGGAGATGAGTGCATTCATGTGCTGACCACACGTCAACCCCCTATCGCTGTAGAGTTTGCCGGCGACAACACACTCAGTGTGCCTGAGCTGTCTGAAAAATTTGCCTTTGAGCTATTGCGCCAATTAGCACCCCAAATCGTTGCCAATGAATCGGAAGCAGCTTGGGAAATTGTACGAATGACTGGAGGGCTACCACTCGCCCTCGTCCTAATTGGTAACTACCTACGCATTTACGAAGCCACAGGCCGCAAAAGGCGCATTCAATCTGCCTTAGGCAAAATAAATCAGCTAGAAAATCGATTTGAGATAGAACGTGCTCAATCAGTGATTGACAGCGAAGCACATCCCAGCCTGCCTCATGACACACCAATCTCACTGAAATCAATAATAGGAGCCTCTGAACAAGCCTTATCCCCCAAAGCAAAAAATATTCTCCAAGCACTGTCTCTCTTCCCTCCCAAACCCAACACATTTTCCGAAGAAGCTATCCTGTTTGTCTCGGAAGCTACACCAGAAGAACTGGACGAACTCTCAGACCACGGCTTACTCGAATCGACGGATATGGAAAGATATTCTCTACACCAATCCATCAGCGACTTTGCTCAATTACAACCTACAAATCCAAAACATAAAGAACGGTTCGTCGGTTTCTATCAGCAATTCACAGAAGAAAATATTCAAAATCATCAAGCTATCAATCTAGATTTAGATAATATAACTAATGCACTTGCTATTGCTAAGAGCATTGACCAGCTTGATTTGCTTTGGCGGTTATTAGATGAATTATTTCCATTTTTTGAAGCAAAAGGACATTATGAGATTGAGGTTGAGTATTTGGAATTCCTTAAAACCCAAAATCTGTCTTATGCAGTAAAGGGCAGAATTTATCTACACCTCGGTCGAATAGCTTTCAATCGGAATCAAAATGACCAGGCATCGTCATATTGGTTAAAAGGTCTTCAATTGACTCGTTCAGAAGAAGCTCACAATGAATCCTTAGAATTACTTTCCAATCTTAGTATTATTACCAGTCAAAATGGCGATTATGAAAGCTCGGAAAGCTATTTAGAAGAAGCTGTTCAAATTGCTAATAGTGCTTCTAATTGGTTTGAATTGAGCCGAGCATTAGCAAATTTAGGAAGATTAGCTTTTATTAAGGATCGTTACCTAGATGCAGACGAATACCTTGCGCAATCGCTACAACTCGCAACACAATACGAACATTTTACGATTGTATGTTCGGTTTACAACATGCTTGGTTTAGTAGAAATGAATCTAGGTAATTTTGATCTTGCAATAAATCATTACTTTAATGGCTTACAAACTGCAAGAGCACACCGTTTTAACAATCGCATTTTGATTTTATTAACAAACCTAGGCCACTTATTATGTCAAACAGAGAAATTTGATGATGCAAAGGTATATTTAGAAGAAGGTTTAGAATTAGCTCGTCACTTCAACGATCGAAGTAAAGAAGCTCATATACTCATGGATTTAGGAAACGTGCATACAGGTCAATCCAATATAATCATTGCTAATGATTATATGTCAGAAGGGTACAGTGTTGCTGAAAGTATTGATAACAAGTGGTTAATGGGGCAAATCAAAGCATATTGGGGACATACTTGCATAGAATCTAAAAATTATAATGATGCAAAGATGCACTTTAAGGTAGCATTAGCTTGGGCAGGTAAAAGTAGCACAAGTGCCGAGACAATTGGTTTAGCAGAATTTGGCCTCGCTAAACTAGCCTTTCAATTAAATAATATAACTAAATCGAGAGTACACATAAAACAAGGGTTAGACGCACTTAATGAAAGTGGTCATATTCTAACCAAACAGCTTACTGCTTGGAAAGAAAAACATCTAAAAAATTAATTCAATTTTAACTATTCAGATATTACTTGTTTGGGCATACATCCTGTAATTCCTGGACATCCACCACAGTCTTCACAGTAACAATGACCAGCTGTATGAGCAAAAGCAACTCTCGCAATATCTTGCGCGCCAACAGGATAACGATCTAAAAACTCATCGGGTGGTTCTAATGCAAGGAGCCAATCAGCATACATCTCTGTATCATTTGACGAAGGTCTATCAGGGGAATCAAACAAGGCTGTTGGAAATGAATATAAGTCCTCTGAGGTTATTGAAAATGAATTCCAAGGCTCTGATAATGCCGTCGCATTAACTATACCAATTGAGCAGGAAGGGATTGGAGGAATCATTATAGAATCAGTCGATGCTGAATACAATGCAATAGCAATAGATGAAGGAGAAACATGATCATCTTGTAGAATAAATGCAAATTCGTTATTTCTATAATCAGCTTGTGTCTTTATAAGCTCCTTACGTTCGGTTAACCTAATAATCAGTTCGTCATTATTATCAAGAATACCTTGGGAAACATTCCAATATGGTAACTTAAATGCAAAAGTACCACTACCATCATTTGGAGTAATAATTAAATTTGCATTATGTGTAGTAAGGGGAGATTCTTCTGGAATACTAGCAAGTGTTTCCCCAGCCATAGCTTCTGCATCAGCTAATTGGCCTTCAAGTTCTGAGACTTGTGATTCAAGAGCGGCAATTTGTGACTCAAGAGCTGATGTGTCTACATCGCCTCCGCTACAAGCTGAAATCCAGACAACAAGAATACTCAAAAAAAGTATGTGATTTTTATTCATGATTCTACCTTTTAGGATAATTTTAATATTTACACTACTTATTAAAAAGCAAACAAAAGCAAATCCAAAAGTCTTATTTCATATATCTATTCGTGAATCAAGATAAGAAGTCAAAGACTCCATATTCGTGAAGGTCTTACGAATTTTGCCGTCGACGGATTGGAGCATGATAAGCCAAGGGGCGTTTTCGTCTTCCCGCCACATTTTCAAGAGATAAACGTGTCGGTTGGTCGGTCCTTCTTTTGGGGCACCAATCTTTTGATCTTTATCCATAGGAACGCAAGGTTTGGGTTTGTCCGCTAATGGATTTTATTATGGCATACGGCCGTATCCAAACCGTATCCAAAGTGGTGGACGGTAACGACCGTAAGGTTTACGGCCGTAATTTTGCAAAGATCATCGTGTCTCTTAGGTCATTCGTATCATGGTGGCGCGCTTCAGATTTAAGCGTTGCTTCCAGCGTATACCCAAGCTTTGGCGGAATCGCAGCGCTTTTAAAGTTATTGGCATCACAGCGAATCTCAATTCGTTCCGCGTTTAGCACATCAAAGGCAAAGTTGGTGATGGCCTGCGTTGATTCACTGATGTACCCCTGCCGCGCCATTGAGGTTCGCACCCAATACCCAATTTCAAACCGAGGCACCTGCCAGTCGATACGATGCAGTCCCGAACCACCCACAAATTCCCCGCTTTCTTTGTGGAAGAGAAACAAAATCAAATTAGTTCTAGCGAGAAAATCGAGATGCCATTGACGAATCAGCGCTTCATACTCTTCTTCATTGGGAATATTCATCGCCCACGGCATCCACGGCCGTAATTCATCTTGTGATTCAAGCACTGCCAAGCGTACTTGTTGACCGTCTCCCGGAAGTGGCCCCCGAATCAATAAACGCTCCGATTCAAACTCGTATGGAAAATCGATTAATATCTGAGGTTTCATGTGAAATATCCTACTTATTTCCTGCCCCATTACTCCTATTTCATCGTAATTCTATTCGTCAGCATTTGCATATAAATTTAGATCACTATGCACACGGGACCTAACAACGTGACAAAACCGATGGGGCGCCAACTTTTTCTCATTATACCCCTAATTGCGTTTGTCATTCTCAAGTCTAGCGTTGATCAAAATGGAATTGTTTGGAGCCTTTCTTGGTATACCCGAATATTCCAATTCTACGCTGGTTCATTTGCGAGCTTGATGGCGATTATTGTTGCCCTTTTCTCAAGCAATGCGTACAAGCGCAAAACCCCGCGTGCGATGTTCATCATGTTTGCGTTTGTCAACATGTCAGCTCTCTTCCTCATCAGCAGTATTGCTACCCCTGGTGTGTTGCTACCGGAGTATCGTTTAGAAGCATTCTTGTGGTCTTTGCGATTTGCATTCCCAGTAGGAGCCATCTTCTTTTCTTTGGCTAATGTCCATTGGGAAAAAAGACCCCAATATATTCAATATTTAAATACGCGCATCATCGGGTTAGTAAGCATCATCTTTTTAACCACCTTTAGCATTATTGCATTTGCTTGGCCAGCTCCGCTCATTTTTCTCAACCAATTTACGCCTCAACTTCCTATGTTGATGGCCATATTTACCGTCATCTTATTTGCATTTGCGGTTTATCGAACATGGTTCCACGGCTGGGAAAATGACACACGAATTGATCAAAAATTAACCTCAATCTTCATACTTTTCGCTCAAGCAGAAATCTTCCAGACGTTTGGCACACCCGGTGGGTTTAGCTGGTTACTGTACCATCCGATGGTGCTTTCAGCGCTTATGCTGGCTACCTATGCTATTTTGAGTGAGTTTGAATCATCTAGTGAACTGCAGATCAATCGTTATTTTGCAGTTGTGGGGTCACTGTTGATTGCGGCCCTGTCACTTATCTTTGGCGAGCTCGGCTCTCAATTTTTACGCGACAATTTAACACGAACTTCAATCGTGACCCTTGTATTAGCACAAAGCATTGTAAGCTTTTGCATTCTATACATCATCGTTTTCTATCTGAATAAGCTGATTCGTGAACGGAATATTGCCCTTAAACGGGAACAATATTTACGCAGTGAATTAACTCAGCTTATTGTGCATGATTTGAAAAGCCCCTTAACCGTCATTACCAGCGGTATGAATTTGTTGCGTAAAGGGAATTTAGGGGGCGTCACTGAAACGCAGGGACGCTTGATCAATAATCTAGAACAATCTGGGAAACAAATCTTGTTTATGATTGATGATTTGCTGGATGTTGAACGCATCGAAGCGGGTGTCCTCACGCTGCAAAGAACAAATATCAACATTATCAAGCTGCTTCAAGAGACGGTTACCAACTATCAAGTGGTGGCCAGCACAAACAAACAAGGGCTGGAATTCATCTCTTCTCAAAGCCGAGAAGTGGTCTCAGCTGATAAACGCCTCTTAGAACGCGTCTTCCACAACCTATTGAGCAATGCACTCAAGTTCACCCCTGAAAATGGGACGATTTCTGTCTCAGCACAGGTCGATGAAGGATTCTTCATGGTTTGTGTTGACGATACCGGTCCCGGCATCCCCGAAAGTGAACGTGAACGGATTTTTGAAAAATTTGCCCAAGTGGAACGCGTCGAACGTCGTGGCGCTGGCTTAGGGCTTACTTTCTGCAAAATGGTTATTGAAACACACGGTGGCAACCTTGTGGTGAACGATAGCCCAATGGGTGGCGCTCAATTCTGCATGACGCTCCCCCTTCCCCCCGAACCCGATCCCATGGATGACCTCAACCTGTCTCTTTCTGACAGTGATTTAGGGTTTGAAACACCATAATTTTTTACCCACTTTAATTCTAAAATTTAAGCGATCGATTCTTTTAAGTGTCCCGAAGTTGCTAAATTGAAAACCCTTTTAGCAAAAGCTTCGGAACCCCGAGGAAACGAAATTTAAAGCTGGCAGTTTATTCAAAGCAGGAACTTCGTTTCACTTTATAGGCTGATCGTAGTCGTCTAAACGGCCGTTTCTTGATAAGCTACATTCATGAAACTCGATCGACCCAAACTCCAAAAAGAAATTCACGAACTGTATGCAAAAGAACACGCCGCCTTAGGTGAATCTGGCACGCTTGAACTCCTCGAAAAAGCCAAACAGTGGGACTTGTCAGAAAATCTGGCCAAGGGTGGCGTTATTGTGTTTCCACACGCCGGTGTTGCGGAATGTGGCCATCAGATTGCTGCCGCCGTGCACGCCTGTCTTGACAGCGGGGCTGACAAAGTCATTGTGGTAAGCGTGTTGCACTCGTTCACCGATGAGATGGAAGATGCTCGCGTTGCTGTTGCCAATGGTGATGATCCAGCCAACTGGCCTACTTGGGGTATCCAAGGTAATGAAATCGAAAACGGCCGTTCTGAATGGAAAGGGGATCATGCCCTCATCAGCTTCCGCCA
>JANQSK010001017.1 GCA_028284105.1 Anaerolineae bacterium | reverse complement strand
GCCAAACATCATCAAATTGGATACTATCAAAATCCGTTTGCTGCCTTAACTGCTAAAGAGTGGGGACAGGCTGGATTTATTCCGGCGACATTCTCATGCCCGTTAATTGACTCAACAGCCCATGTGCAAATTATGGGACGAATTGGCGCTGGGAAAACGTCACTCTTGCACCAACTCGCAGAACATCACATTGAATCTGATTTGAATGTTATTTATGAATATATTCCGCAAGGACGAACGAAGTTCACTACCGTGATGGATTCGGTCGATTTATTTTTACTTGATGAAGCACAACGGTTAAATTGGTGGGGGCGTCGGCGATGGCTCAAACAGCTAGCTTCTTCAAAATCAAGACGATGTGTATTTTCTTCACATCGAGATCTATCATCTTATTTTGCTCGTTATGATCTCCCTCTCTTGACCCTAAATATCGAAGAAGTCATCACACCTACATATTATAGGCAATGGTTACAAAATCGGCTTGCATTTTCTAGGATTGAAGGGAGCAATCAAGCTGCTTTTTCTGAAGAAGCCATTCTCTTTTTGTTTGAAACATTTATGCAAGATATTCGATCAGCTGAATATTTTTTATACGATGTTTTTGAAGATTTAGAAACGGCCGTATCCATCTCTCCGCAGCTTCTAAAAACCTTTGTCCAAAAATATCCACCTATTCCTTCCCCAGAAAAACATCCCTAAAAAGAATTAGCGTTCAGGCGCTAAGATGAAATTCTTTTTCTGCTCAATGTCACGCCCCATTGGCACGTCGACTTTGACATTGACACCCCACACAATACTGACATAACGGCCGTTAAAACTCCAAGGTTCACTCGGCAAAACGGTTGAAAAGTCAGCTGAAATCGGAACACCACGTACCAGATTTCCTTCTGAAATCGTGTGCTCCATAATAATATCTTCAAAACGGGTGCCACGTCCTGATGTATGCCACATGACCTGAACCACGACTTTTCGACAGCGTAAATCTTGATTGGGGTAAACTAAAACATTCCCCCGAATTTCACTATTTGGTCGATAAGTTGGGGCGTCAAACATATTGTTGGGATCTTTTTCTTCGATTCCGGCGCCATCTAAATGGAATTGAATATCAACTTTACTCATTCTAATCCCACTCCTTGCTAACTAATTCAGGCAAAACCTTGATTTCATAATCATCGGTAAAGTTCGTCATCTTTGGAATATCCATTTCAAAGCGGACAAACCATTGTAATTTATTGCGGCGTACATCAACTGTGTGCATGCCATCTCTGGGAATGGTCAATTCAGCTGATTCAGCTAAAAAGCTGCCTGCTGAAAACCGTTGGCCTATGGTATTGAACTCTTCTATGACTTCTTCATGGGAGACTGTGCGAGTGTCTGTCCCTTGTTGATAAGTGGCTGTTTCTTTAAAAATTAGTTTGATTGCAAAGGTATCAACATTGACGTCGCGATTAAAGGTATTGTGAAAATTTACTGAGATGGCGTCTCCTAAAACGGCCGTATCTTGTGAGATTTGAACTTCTGGTTTACCCACGCGAAACCGCGTATACCAATGTTTTGCGCCTTCATAAGCGATCCAAAGCCCAATTCCCCCAAAGCTGATTCCAATAATAACGGCCGTTAATGGTTCATCATCACTTGAAGCCCGTATTGCAACAATGGCAATTAAAACAAAAAAACTACCTAATACAATGAGCCAACGAGGTGCTCCTGTACGAGCCGGTTTAGGATTATTATCCATCATTATCCTCGATAATTTGGTGGGTGATTCGATAAATATCATCGAGATGAGCACCCTTTGCTTTTTCGACTCTAGCAAGCCGCTTAGAAAATTGACTCACCGCGTAATTCGTGAAATCACTCTCTTTTAGCCCAAATGGCATTGGATCGTAGGCTGAAAACACATCGCTAATGATCCCTAAACCCAGCGGCAAAAGTTGGTTCATGGTTGTTTGAGCAATTTCCCACAGGCTTTCATCTTCCGAAATTAAGCGAGAAAGCAGGAAGATACCATAGGCAATGTGTCGAGACTCGTCTTGCTTCAATAAATTAATACCTTGTCGAACACCAGGCATAATCTGATTTTGATCCAAAACATTAAAATAGGCGTAATAACCCGTCTCTGCCATAACCCCTTCGACAATCATGTTATAGGTCACTGAAGCTCGTACCTGTGCTGCAGGAGAGGGATCAGTTTCCAGTGCTTGAAGCGCTTCTGGCAATGCTTGGTAAAAAAGCATTTTGTAATTGTCACTGTGAAAGTGTGAGATTTCACCAGATTGTTTGGCAATATCGGTAAGAAATCGGCTAAAGAAGTCCGTATGTTTTGCTTCTTCAAAAAGAAACGTCGTTAAAAACATTTCCTCTTCAAGCCGCCCTTCTTTGGCGATTGCCATGATAAGTGGAAGCAAGTCAAGCGTGACAGCCTCTTCTCCTGCCTGAAATAAGGCCGTCAATCTGAGCAAGATTTCCCGTTCTTCATCAGCTAAATTGTTCCAATCTGATACATCTTGAGCAAAATCCAGATCGGCTGGATTCCAAATACCAAACTTTTTTGCTTTTTCATAAAGACGCATTGGCGGCGTTTGGCGGTCTAAGCCACGCGTCGTTGTGATCATGGATTCTCGTAGCATGGGGAGTCATTTTGATAGGACCAGTTTCTAATCTGGTCCTATCGGATTATGGTTTATTTACGCTAGACGATTGATGCAGTTTAATTCTTCAAATGCTTGTTTGAGACGTGCTTGGAATGCTTCTTCAGCGACGCGCAACCATTTGCGGGGGTCGTAAACTTTTTTGTTGGGCTTATCAGCGCCATCTGGGTTGCCGATTTGACCTTGCAAATAATCATGCTTGGATGCTTCGTATCCGCGAACACCGTCCCAGAACGCCCACTGTAGATCTGTGTCAATATTCATTTTAATTGCGCCATATGAAAGGGCTTCTGCAATCTCTTCTGGGCTCGAACCTGATCCTCCGTGGAAAACAAAATTCACGGGTTTTGGTCCAGTATTGTATTTCTCTTCAATGTGCTTTTGAGAGTTTTGCAAAATGATGGGTTTTAATTCAACATTGCCTGGCTTATAAACCCCGTGCACATTACCAAATGCGGCCGCCACGGTGAATTTATCGCTGACTTTCATCAGCTCTTCATAAGCATAAGCAACCTCTTCGGGTTGGGTGTAGAGGCGGGCAGCATCGACATCAGTGTTATCAACACCATCTTCTTCACCACCTGTAATCCCCAACTCGATTTCAAGGGTCATTCCCATCTTGCTCATGCGTTCGAGGTAGCGTTTGCAGATTTCAATGTTTTCTTCAATAGGCTCTTCTGATAGGTCAAGCATGTGTGAACTATAGAGGGGAATCCCGTGAGCCGAATAGAATTTTTCGCCTTCATCCAACATGCCATCTACCCAAGGAAGAAGCTTTTTGGCACAGTGGTCTGTGTGCAGAATGACACGCGTTCCGTATTTTGCAGCAACGTGATGGACGTGCATTGCAC
>JANQSK010000372.1 GCA_028284105.1 Anaerolineae bacterium | reverse complement strand
ATTTCTCCTGATGAGCTAGGCAAGGTTGAAGGGGCCACACAAGTCATTCCTAATGCCCAAAAAAGCCAAATCGTGCAGATGATTGACCCGAAAGCGCGCATAGACCTCCCTGTCTTTGATCAGGAGCCCGTTATGCGTGAATATTTAGCAGGCAGTATGGGTGCCCACACCCGCGCCTTCATCAAAGTACAGGATGGCTGTGATAATAAATGTACCTTTTGTGTCACAACCGTGGCCCGTGGTGAAGGCCAAAGTCGTCACCTTGGTGATATCGTTGCTGAAATTCAATCGCTATCGGCAGCAGGGTATCAAGAAGCCGTTTTGACGGGCGTTCACATGGGTAGCTATGGTCACGATTTTGGCAACAAGGCGGGCCTCAAAGAGCTTGTTCAAGCCATCCTTGATCATACTGACATTCCAAGATTGCGTTTATCATCACTTGAGCCTTGGGATTTAGCCCCGAAATTCTTTTCACTTTGGGAAAACCCTCGCTTGCTGCCCCATTTGCATATGCCGCTCCAATCAGGCAGTGACAAAATTCTGAAGCGAATGGCTCGCCGTACCAGCCGTGAATCTTTCCAAGAGCTGGTTGATGCTGCCCGTGCTGACATTCCACATTTGAACCTCAGTACAGACCTCATTGTGGGATTCCCTGGTGAGTCGGATGCTGACTTTGCTGATTCTCTGGAATATGTTGAAACGATCGGCTTCTCACGGATGCACGTTTTTAGCTATAGTCAGCGCCCCGGCACGGCCGCAGCAAGCTTTCCTGACCAAGTTGATCCTCAATTGAAAAAAGAGCGCACCCGCCAGATGATTGCGCTGGGCAAGCAGCTCAGCCTCCAATTTCATCAACAGTTTGAAAACAAAACAATGGACGTGCTTTGGGAACAATCTGTAGGCGCAGATCATGAAGGTTTGCGATGGGTGGGCTACACTGACAACTATATCCGGGTGCATGGACACGGTTCGCCTGATTTATTTAATCAAGTCACGCCAACAACGCTTCATTCCGCATCAGAGAGTGGTCTTCAAGGCACTGTCAACAGCTAGATAATTGAAAATATAACGTATTGTTGTCTAATCCAATCGCCAATTCTTGACTCGAACCTCCAAACTCCACTCCCTAAATTCCCTCTTGGCAGAGGCATCAACTTTCGCTATAATTTCATTCGCTCTTTTGGCGCTATAGCTCAGATGGTTAGAGCGAGGGATTCATAAGCCCTAGGTCACTAGTTCAAGTCTAGTTAGCGCCACTTAAAGTCATCCGAACGGATGGCTTTTTTTATTTCCACAAACTGCCTCCTAGTAAGCTTGTAAGCTAAATAGCAATTTACTTGCATATACTTCAAACTGTCAAAGTAGTGCCGTTCTCCGTAGAGAATAATTGAAGTTGCTGTATCCCATTCACTTTAATTTCACGGTTTGCTCACACTGGTGAGACCCAAAATTTGTTACAGTGTTAGCTGTTGTAAACCAAGCATTATCATTAACTATCTCCAAACAAATTGGTTTATGCGTAAATCGTTCAATAGCGACTCTATACGAAAAGCTAATGCGATTTACGAAGGAGCATCGAAGCTATGATTTCTACCGTCACAACAACAACCATCACAACGGTTTCGACTATTGCTTTAGCAACCTCAATCGAAATTGTTGCCATCTTGGCCCTTATTTTATTTTTGATTCAAAAAGAAGTATTCTCGTTTACCTCGACGCCAAAAGCAAAGGCAGTTGGTAATATTCTCAGTCGAATTTTGACATTTGCCATCGTGCCGCTCGTTGTTAGCTTTGCTTTTATCGTTATCGTTAAAATCGGTGAGGTTTTACAGTAAAATAAAATTCCTAGATCAACAAATTAAAAAGCGAGGCTCAATGAGCCTCGCTTTTTTGATCTCTTCTTTCTAGTTTCTCAGCTTGTCACGTCTAGGCTAAGTTCAAACTTATTCTTCGATGATGACGGGGTCAGACATCAGCATGCGCATGATGAAAAAGCTGCCTGCTAGGAGAATGAGCCAGCCGGCGTTGTCTTGAAAAATTTGAACAGCATCAAATTGAAAGGTAAAAGGCTCAGGGGTAAAGCCAAGGGCAGGCATGATGAGGAAAAGGGTGATATTAGCGATGCCATGGGCAATGGTTGCTCCAATAATGCTGTCCGTCACATCGACGACCCATCCTAAGTAGAGCCCCGCAATAAAAACAAAGACCACATCAATAAAGGAGTTATAGCCAACGTGCATCACACCAAAGATGGCTGCCACATAAATGATGCCAAAACTACGGCCGAATTTTTCAACGGCCGGTTTTTGCATAATGCGTCTAAAAATCAGCTCTTCTAAAAACCCGGTACTTATTAACAGAATCAAACCGGCCAGAACATATTGCACCCATGTAAAAGTTTTAAGCAAAGAGTTAGGCTTTAGAATCAAAAATTCGAGATACCCAATCACAAAACCAGACAAAGCGATAGGGATTTGCCAAAGTAAATAACGGCCGTTTATGCCGATGTCATCCCAAGAATATTCCAGCTGTTTCACCATCATAAAGGCAGCGATGAAAATAGGGATACTAATGATGAAATACCAGTAAATCAGAGGGAAATTCGACAACGGGAGCGACAAGCTAATCAGTCGGATGATGGGCACCATCGCTAAGGAGAGC
>JANQSK010000366.1 GCA_028284105.1 Anaerolineae bacterium | reverse complement strand
ACGATTACGACGACTCTATGAAGATTTTAATCCCAACGGGGGCATTTCCTCCCGAAATTGGCGGACCCGCCACCTACGTTCCACGACTTGCCAAAGCGTTAATTGGAAGAGGACATGAAGTTACCATCATGACTTTTACTCAAGCTGATGGATATGATGATTCTCAATTCAATTTCAATCTCATTCGACTACCGAAGAAAGGGCGAATCATACGATGGATTAATACTGTTTGGCAGCTTGTCAAGCAATTGCGAAAGCATGATATTGCCTATGTGAATGGCTTATTGATGGAAACGGCCGTTGCGACATTGTTCGTTAATCGACCAATGGTGGCAAAAGTGGTTGGCGACATTGCTTGGGAGCGCGCTCGAGACAAGGGCTGGACTTTTCACACCATCGATTTTTTCCAAACACGCGTCTATGGATTGCCCATTGAGTCTCGCCGGTCGATGCGGGATTGGGCGCTGCATCGCATGAAATATGTCATTGTGCCCAGCAAATATCTACAGTCGATTGTTTCAAATTGGTTTGTAGATCCACGCTTGATCAAAGTGATTTACAATGCTTATGAACCCCCTTTGGACCAGCCCGCCAACATTCAATTTCCCCCTAAAAATGGAGATAGATTGATTACGGTTTGCCGTTTGGTAAATTGGAAAGGGGTTAGCGGCATACTCAAAACGGTTCAAGAAACGCCCAACTGCGATTTCCTCATCGTTGGAGATGGCCCAGAAAGAGAGCACCTTGAGCAATTAACCCAAACGTTAGGTATTGCTGATCGGGTGCATTTCATGGGCAGCCTTCCCCATGCCTCTGTGATGGCAGGCTTACGAACGGCGGACTTGTTTGTTCTGAATTCGGTCTATGAAGGGCTCCCTCATGTGCTTCTTGAAGCGCTTGCCATTGGTCTTCCTATTGTTGCAACCAAGATTGGCGGAACCCCTGAAGTGGTGGTTGATGGTGTTAACGGCCGTTTAACCCCCATCCACAATCAGAAAAAATTAACGGAATCTACCCACACTGCTTTGAAAAATCGGTTAACCTATCAAGTTGAACTACCTGAAAAATTCAAACTTGAAACCATGATAGATCAAACTATCGATCTGTTAATCGAAGCAGGAAACACATCGTAATGCCACTTCATGTATTAGGAATCACCTTTGATGGCGGGTTAGCCCATCCACTAAACGAAAAAAAATTCTCAGGCTCGCAGCGACGTCATTTACACTACGCCACCAAAGTTGAAGAGTACATCATCATAGCCAGACGCTATCAAAATTCTGTCCCGGCCAGCGTTCGCCTCACCTCAAATATGCAAATTTACTCAACGGCAACGCTTAAACAGTGGCGTTTTACACAAGAAGCGTATCAACTTGGCATTGAGCTTTCCAAGTTTCATCCTTTTAACTTAATCAGTGCTGCTAACCCACATGAAGCCGGACTGGTTGGCTACTTACTCAAGCGTCGATTCGGTATCCCCCTCAACATACATATCAAAGCAGACATTATTGACAATCCACACTTCATCAATGAAAGACGGCGTAACGTTCTGTATAACAGATTGAGTAAATGGCTCCTTACAAAAGCGGATTCCATTCGAGTAACGACTGAGCGAGAAAAAGAAAAGCTAATGGCGATGCCAAACATGCCAACCATTTACAACATCCCCTCCTATGTCAATATTGGGTCGGTGCTAGTAAAGCCAACCGAAAATTGGCGTTATAAATTATTAGGTAATGAATTTAAGCATCTTGTGATTTCTGTGGGTCAGCTAATCCGGCAAAACGATCCCATCACCTTTATAAACGCAGCGGAACATGTCATTGAATCCAATCCTGATACCAAGTTTGTCTGGGTAGGCAATGGTTATTTAGACGAAGCCGTTCACAATAAAATCGAACTGCTCGGCTTACAAAATCACGTCGAGATATTGAATCGTGTGCCGTTCAAGCAGATTCGTGAAATTTATCAAGCTGCAGATATTTATGTGGCAACGCCTCTTTATGATGGAACGGGTCGCGCGTTGAATGAAGCTGCTATTGCTGTCACCCCATTAGTTTCTACCCGCTTTGCAGGCGCCATTGATCTCATTGAAAACGGTGTACAGGGATATCGCGTTCCGATTAAAGATGGGCGACAAATCGGCAATCGAATCAATTTGCTCTTAGACGCACCTGAAGATTTACGCCAAATGGGACGAGAGGCTCAACGCAAAAGCTTGGCACTATACAAGAAAAAAGAGATTATTGACCAGTATTTAAAAATGTGGCAAGAAACAGCTTGGGTTGAAAGCTTAAAAACCACGCAATAAGAAGCTTAATACCCTAAAAATCAATTAAAAAGGAATTGAGTAGTTCATGATCCATTTATTGGCATTCGGTAACGATTCAACTATCGCCTTGCCAGAAGATAGCCAACTTGGTGATACCCACCAGAGACAACGCCATTACGCTTCGATTCTAAAAAGCTACCACTACATCACCTTAGCTCCAACATCTATCCCTCTAGCCAAGCAGCAAATAGACACAAACTTTTGGGTCTACCCATCATCACGTTCCATGCTCAGCTATTTGCCGCGTTCCTATCAAATTGCCAATCAAATCATGAAAAATCAAACTGTTGATCTCGTCTCAGCACAGGATCCTTTCATTATAGGGCTTACTGCTTATTTGATTTCGCGACGGCATAAACGGCCGTTAAGCCTCCAATTTGCGGCAGATATGGTCAATAATCCATATTGGGTCAATCAACGGCCGTTAAATCGGCTCCTCAATTCACTTGGAAAATGGGTCATCCAACGGGCAAATAGTTTTCGTGTTGTAAGCCAAAAAGAAGAAGCAAAACTGCAGGCGATGGGCGTCTCCCCCACTCAAATTGCCAACTTAGGCTGGATCACAGACTTTAGCCGATTCCAAAAAGCAGAAAAACCACCTAATCGCTCTGTTTTTTTGCCGAACACCCATAAAAAATTATTACTATTCGTCGGACGTTTAGCGCCACAAAAGAACCTAGACATGATGCTTCGTGCCTTTTCAAAAATAAATAAAGCGCATCCCGACAGTTACCTTTTGCTAGCTGGAGACGGACCATTGAAAGCTGAACTTCTAGAATTAGCTAACACGCTTGGAATCCAAGATAGCGTTCGCTTTGAGGGAATGGTGCCTTATGAAAAAATCCCTAGCTACTTTGCGGCTGCTGATTTATTTGTACTGTCATCCATCTATGAAGGAAATGCTCGGGTTTTGGCCGAAGCGGCTGCGACTGGATTAACGGCCGTTTCAACGGATGTTAGCGGTGCATCTGACACCATCATCAATGGGGAAACCGGCTACGTCACGCCCATTGGCCAAATTGATCCATTTGTTGACCGCGTATGCCATTTGCTTGCCAACCCAAGCCTCAATCAAGCAATGGGAACAAAAGCACAAGCACATATTCTCAATCTATATGACACAACACATCTCCTAGATGGATTTAACAAATTTTGGTTCCGCTCCGCTTTTCCCAAAACGCCATTTCCCACCAAGACCAAATCGCTATCTTGATGGCACCTTCATCTCTGTACGGCATCATCGAGTCAGCTATAATGAAAGGGTTCGCAGTTAGCAGACAACCTATTGCAATCAATACAAAAGGTTCTGAATGCAATTACTCATGATGACCCAAGCGGTCGATCTAGATAATCCAGTACTAGGATTTACACATCAGTGGATCAATATGCTTGCCCAACATTTTGAGCACGTTCATGTTATTTCTAGACTTGCTGGCAGGATGGAGCTTGTTTCAAATGTAACGGTTTATCCCTATTCGTCTCCCAATCAAAAGGATATCCCTTTACAAAGACATCTGTTTTTCAATCGAACTCTGGGTCGACTCATTTTAGGTCGTCATGTCGACACCATCTTTATTCATATGATTCCAAAATGGGTCATGATGGCCAACCGGTATCGTCAATTTCGAAATATTCCAATGTCACTTTGGTACACACATGTATCCCCAGACCCCAAATTATTTGAAGCTCATCAAATTGTGACACATGGCATAACCGCTATCCCTGAAAGCTATCATTATTTTGATAAAAAAGTTTCAGCGCTTGGGCATGGTATCGACACAGAATTATTTAAACCAGCCTCTGACAATCAACAGAAACGGCCGTTTACTATCATCATGGTCGGGCGGCTTTCTGCTATCAAAAAAGTTGATCTTCTCATTGAATCACTCAATGAGCTCAAAGGGAAGCTCCCCTTTCAATGCAAAATTGTCGGAGGCCCTGCAACTGAAGCAGAT
>JANQSK010000342.1 GCA_028284105.1 Anaerolineae bacterium | reverse complement strand
GCTGTGGCGACGAAGCATCAAAATATGTATATCGACACCTCTGCCTACACGGTCAAACGGTATCCTCCCCAGCTGGTTCAGTACATGAAAACAAACGGCCGTAAAAAGGTACTTTTTGGCACAAACTATCCGATGATAACGCCGAGAAAAGCATTACAGGGCATTGAGAAATTGGGGTTGGATGAAGAAACGCTTGCTCTATTTCTTGGACAAAACGCCCAGCGCGTCTACCAACTTTAGGAAGAATCGCTAGCCGATTAGATAAGCTTATTATTTGTCCTCAACGATATTTCATTGCTCATTTAGTCTTTGCAAAAAGGTCATTTTTTCTAAAAACAAGACCTAATGCAATCAAGGGTAGAAAGCCTAAGCCGCAAATCGGGTTTGCTTGCGAAGGGGTGTTGTCTTGTTGTGAAGAAACGGCCGTTTCTGGAGTTGGCACTGACTCTGGCAAACCAGACGGTTCATAAGTCGGAATGGCGCTAATTGAGAGCGGCGTCGGGGTTGGCGGAATTTCACGAGGAGGTGCGCCAATAGCTTCGCGCCACTCTGCTTCCAAACCATCAATGTTAAAACCATACACCTCTTGCAGCGCCTCATCATAATCAGCACCATCAGCGAGCACTAGCAAAAGTGTCTGCATTTTTTCTTGACCGTAAGTGGTGAGCATATATTCCACAACGCTAAAACTTTGACTATACGACAAACCAGCCTGACTGTGATCGGCCGCAAAAGACCCGTTGAGGCTTCGAATCGGGTCAAAAGCGTTATCTTCAAGCCCCTCTCGAATATCAGAGAGCGTTTCAGCATTGGGAGGGCCTTCAGCATAGACAGCTAAACCCTCATCAAGCCACGTCGGGCGACTCCCCCCTACACAGGAGCGACCAAATTGCGCCACCACTAAATGAGCCAGTTCATGCGGCACCACTTCGGTTCCCCATGTATCTGCCAAACGAGGGGGGACTCCCATCAAAATGGTGTTGTACTCGGTGAACGCTACGCCCCCAGCCCAGCCTTGAATGTACAGAACTGCTTCGCGCATATCCTCACTATTGCCATAGATAAACACATTGACATCTTCCTGAAGCTCGATCCCCATCTCCGATTCCAAACGGCGCAAACTAGCAACGGAAGCATTGAGCAAGGTTGGCCCCACGTTGGCACCTTCATACCAGTAAAGGTTGATGCCTTCCGCTTCAATCTCTTGCCAATTGTAGCGCGGATCATCAAAAGTGAGTGATTGGGTTTGGGTCTCGATGGCAATTCCATTTTGATCGGTCAATGTCCAAAACCAGTTCACGACAGCTCCCGGAGGCAGATTTCCTGAACGGGTTAAAATCCAATCCCAGCTTGCAACATTGTCTTCAAACTCTACGGGCACGCGCACATCTGCATCGATGCAGCTAAATTTATTAACAGTGAATGTCAACTCGACCGTTTCAATAGAATGCGACGGATCTAGCTCAAGCTCAAAGGTAATTTTCTCGGGGAATATGGGGGTGGCCTCGTTGCGAATAATGTTGGGTGCCGTTTGAGCATAAGCAGAATGGGAGCTACTGAATGGTAAATGGTAAATAGTAATTAAACTAATTACAACAAATGATAGAAATATCCAGCCTCGTTTGATTCGATTCATGTTATGACCTTTGTCGTGAGCGTGCCCATGCAAAGCCAAGTCCAGCTAACAGTGCAATTGCCCCACCAATAAACCAAAAGGATAGCTGATTATCTGACGGGCTGACAGACTGACTCGCTGATTCGCTCACTGGCTCATTATTTGAGTCACTTTCCACTATAAGTGTGGGTTGTAGTTCGGCAATTTGAGTAAAAACGGTCGTATTTGTGGGCAGCATCGTCGCCGTTTCAGTGGGTTCGGGGGTATTTGTGGGAACGGCCGTATTCGTCGGTTCAGGGGTTGGCGTATCTGTTGGTTCCGGTGTGTCTGTTGACGTTGGTGTTTCCGTCGGTTCAGGTGTGTTTGTTGGCTCCGGTGTGTTTGTGGGTTCTGGTGTTGCCGTCGGCTCAGGCGTATCTGTTTCAGCAGGGGCAGGTGGTGCTGGTAATCCAGGTGCGCTGGGCACACCACCACCGTCGGTTGATTGCACCAAATAATAGGTCGTGCCCCCAATCATGCAGTAATCCCCTGCCGTCTGTGAGCAGATTGCCCCAGGCAAATCAACAGTAAAAACCCCGTTTGCCGCTGAAATCGATTGGCGACTACCCCACATATCAACCAGAACGGCCGTATTGCTGGTCGCTTCCACGGTCGCCTGTTGGGGTGCTGGTAAACGAGAGAACAACACTGTGGTTGATTTACCCGCCTGTTCTAACTTGATCTGCCCAACGGCGTCCCATCGTTCACGGCGCACACCCTGCATACCCGATAAATATTGAATAGCAATTTGATAGGTGCTGTAGGCGGGTCGCCGCGATCCATCCATGCGCAGCAAGCCAAAGGGTTCTGGATTGGCGGCCACATCCCCAGCCGTGTCCTGCATTTTATAAACGGCGATCCGCTGGGCACCTGCGGCTAAGGCAGAGGCCAACCCTTGGGGAATAAAGGCGGCTTGCTCCTGCTGAGAAACCAAAAAGGTGTAGTTTGAAACCGGCCAAACGGGGTCGTCATGGGGCGGCGCATTGGTTTCAACGAGCCAGACGGGCTTCCACGGAATGCCTCGGCTGCCGACCGCGCCATAAAAGTTTTGAATGATGTTGAAGATCGCATCCGGCTGGAAGTAGAGATGAGCCGTTACCACATCGAAGTAGTAATTGTTCCCCGGTGCTGATGGATCAGCCACCACAATATCTAAAAAGTTGTAGATGTAGTTGGGGTCCCAAAAGTGCGTAAAAGCTGGCAGGTGAATTTGGGCGTTTGGATTAACCTCTTTGGCCACTAAATAGGCGGTTCTCTGAAGCTGAAAGAAGTCGTTGGCTGAACCGGGCCACGTAAAACCAGGCGCGTTGGGGTCACCAATGTCAGGTTCGTTCCAGATGATCCAATGGTTTATACGGCCGTTATAGCGAGATACCGCCTCCCGCACATAGGTTCCCCACGTGTTGTTGGGATCATCATGCGGCAGGTGCAAGCCACGAGGCAAGCCATTTTCCCACGCCCAGTCGGGCACGCCAATGAGCAAGCCGTCCACAGTGCGCCCTGAAGCGACCTCATTGTTAATTTGAGCATCCGAAACAGTCGGGGTCCACGTGCCTGGGCCGCCCTGCTGGGTAAAGGCCCAATGGAATGTGACGCGAGACCATCCCACACCTAAAGCACTCGCGGCGCCAGGGTTTTCATACGCCTCCACCACGCCAAAGCGCCAGTCAACAACTGCCTGCTGCGGCAGCGCAACGGCCGTATCTTGGCGGTTGGTTAGGATGAGAAAAAGTAAGAGAGCAGATAAGATGAGGAACGGCCGTTTCAACATGTCAGAAGTTTACCAAGAAATGATGCATTGATATACATTTCTCATCAAATATCGAACACGCCGCCGTGCCGAGCGGTTAACACATATGCCGCCTTTCCAGATTTAAACTGAGGCATCTCCCCACTTGATACACTTCTTTCATCAATGCTGCGATTATGGAGATGTCTCGGCTCGATATTTTTGTAACGTTACTTTTCGGCACCCCCGCTCGACATGACGCTTGGATCACACATACCATCATGCCGAGCGGGCAACACATATGCAGAATTTCCAGATTAAATAGCCGAGGCATCTCTCCGTTTGATACATTTGCAATTATCAACGTTGCATTCGTGGAGATGTCTCGGCTCGTTATTTTTGTAACGTCACTTATTGACACCCCCGCTCGACGTGACACTTGTATCACACACACCGTCATGCCGAGCGGTCAACACATATGCAGAATTTCTAGATTAAATAGCCGGGGCATCTCTCCATTTGATACATTTTCAATTATCAACGCTGCTTTCGTGGAGATGTCTCGGCTCGTTATTTTTGTAATGTCACTTATTGACCCCCCCGCTCGACATGACGATACACATGAGTTCTTCGCCTATAACGAGCCACCTCCACCCATGGTCATTTCGAGGGAAGTGGCAAAAAATAACTGTTCATCAAAAATAGATAAACGACGAGAAATCGCTGTGATTTCCGAAAATTCATGCAATTTCTGGAAAACGGCTCAATTTGCCAATTGAATGAGCAATACATTTTAGGCAACAGCGATTTCTCGTCGCTACGCTTCCCTCGAAATGACTGGTTATCTGGTTATTTTGGTTATGAATTAATAGTTCAGAATCAGAAGCTCAGAGATGAGGCCGCGCTTTTTGGCTTTGCTGTTGATATTGCGGCGGGCTTGGATGGGGATGAGCCGATATTGGGGCAGATCATACAGCTCATAAATGATGGGGGCAGTTGAGTTGCTGAGCATCACTTTGATGCCGCGTTCAGTTAAATCATGAATCGTTTCGGCTAAACGCTCTTGGTCTTCATCGTAAAAACCGTACCGATCATAGCTGGTGAAGTTGCTTGTCTTGTTTAGTGGGGCGTATGGTGGATCCAAATAAACAAAGTCACCCTGCTGGGCTGTGGCGACAGCGTCTTCAAAGTCAATGGCCAGAATATCAACCGTTTGTAATTTTTCAGAAACAGCTCTCAATCGACGCTCGTCGCAAATCTTTGGGTTGACATACCGCCCAAATGGAACGTTAAATTTCCCTTTTTTGTTTTCACGGTAGAGGCCATTGTAGCAAGTTTTGTTGAGATAAATGAAGCGAGCCACCCGCTGAACGGCCGTTAAGGCTGTCACATCTTGCGCCCGGACTGAATAGTAGTAATCCGAGTTGTTCAAATGCCCTTGAAGCGCGTCAATCAAGCCATCCACATCATCACGAATGATTTGATACACCTCTATCAGCTGTTGATTTCGATCGGAAAGTGTGGCAATAGGAGGTTGAAGATAGAAAAAGACGGCGGCACTGCCAATGAAGGGTTCAAAATAACGGCCGTAACTTCCTACCTCTGGAAAATGGGGCGCATATTGGGTCAGTAGCTGTCGTTTTCCACCAGCCCATTTCAAAACAGGCTTGGCATCTTTGATCGGCGCAGTTGCTAACATCATGTTATTATACATAAAGTTTTACTATACATAAAATTTTATTTTCTAGGGGGCAGTTGCGCTTTCCAAAATCACTTTACGGCCGTATGCTGCTTCCACATGTTTTACTGCTTTTTTCTCCGCTTCCCATATCTCAACAGCAGGATATTCATCCGCAATAAGCGTGATGCGCATTGTTTCATCATCCCATACGGCCGTTACGTCATCAACACGGCCGTTTCGTCCCCGCTCCAAATATTCAGCCAAACGCAAAATGGCCGAAAGCGACAGCAAGATCAACTTATCTTCATGACTCAAAATGGACTTAAACTCGCGCCGGGCCGGTGTCCCTTGACGATGATAGCGCGTCAACAGTGCAATAAGGGCGATTTCACGTGGTGTAAATCCTGGCAACCCACTGTTGACAATGAGCGTCTGGGAATGTTTGTGATGGTCGTGGTAGCTAATGATGGTTCCCAAATCATGAAGCAATGCAGAGGCATCTAGCAGTTCACGTTCAGCTGGACCAAAATTGTGGAGCGGTGCGAGTTGGTTAAACAATCGCCCAGCTAAATATCGAACATGTTGAGAATGAGCTTTTTGGTAATGGTAGTTTCGCGCCATGTTGAGTACACCAAATCGGCGCACATTGGTCACAACAGGATAGGTGAGGTGCTCCCAAAAATGTTCAAAAAAGAGTCCCTCCCGAAGACCATTTTGTGAAATCGTGATTGATTCCGCATTGAGCTTTTCCATAATAGCGCGAATAACCATCGCTCCTGGCAAAATAATATCGGCGCGATCTTTGCTCAACCCTTGGATTTGCTGACGTTCTTTTAACGGCCGTTTAGCCAATGCATCAATCGTGTCCTCAATTTCGGTTAGTTTCAGTTGAAACCCATGCAGCGTATTGAGTGGATGTGCTCTTTTGACCGAAGCGACTTTGGCAAGGTTGCGAATCGTACCACCGATGCCAATCATCAAATTTTCACCATGAACAGAAGCTTGTTCAAGCCATTCAATTTTTTGTAGATGATGATCAATGTGACATTGAATTTGGTTAAGCGACTCTTCAGAGATGGGATCACTATCAACAAATTGCTCAGTCAGGGCAAGTGCTCCCAATGGGACGGATTGACGCTCTTTAATTTGCTGATGACGAACTGCCGTTATTTGGGCACTCCCACCACCGATGTCCACCACAAAACCATGCTCAAGTGGCACTTCATTCAAAACACCGAGCGCCCCATAATAGGCTTCTTCTTCTCCATCTAAAATTCTGAGCGGAAGGTTTAGTTCTTGTTCAATTTGGCTGGTGAACATCTCCCCGTTTTCAGCATCTCGAACGGCGCTGGTCGCTGTGGCAATAATGTGGTCAATGCCTGCGCTGTCGCAATATCGCTTAAACAACCGGAGGGCGAAGGTGGCTCGAGATATGGCCTCATGGCTTAAACGGCCGTTTGCCATTCCTTGCCGCAATCGCACCACCTCTCGAATTTCATCAATCAGCCGATATGAAAAGCCGGACACAGCCTGCATCACGATCATGCGTGCGGTGTTAGACCCTAAATCGATGATTGCAATGCGTTGGGTTTTATTGCCTGCGTCCATTTAACTATTTGATCATGAAACGCTTTTAAAGGCAAGCAAAATTTAAGTTGACTGACATTTAGCGTTTAAATGGCCAACTCTACGCTTTGTTGAACTTGATACATCGTGTCGTTCTACGCTTGTTTGGCCAAAGAGTGACTCTGAATTAACTTCTTGATCACGTCATAAGCACCCCAAAGCTGAGCTGGCGCTGCCTCAGCTCGAACACTGGCTGCCATACCGATAAGTGACGTTGTTAAAAAACCTGCCAACCCATTGATGTCTACGGTTGGGGCAAGCTCCTCTTTATTTTGCGCATTGGTCAGAACGTGCATAAAGGCGCGATTTAATCGCTCTAGATAAGCATCAATAAAACGGCCGCTTTCTGGGGGAAGCGCGCCTCGCTCAACAGCACTATTGCACAATAAGCAGCCTAGGCCACTAAATGGTCCCTCACTTGCAGATGCATATCCATAAAAAGCTTTTTCGATGCTTTCAAGACCTGCGTCTGGCGCTTCGAGTGGAGAGAGCACGCGCGTCAGGTGATTCTTGTCGTAATGTTCTAATGTTGCTTCAAACAGCTGCTGCTTCGATCCAAATTCGGCATACATGCTTTTTCGATTCACACCAAGCTCTGTCACTAATTCGGCCGTACTTGTGCCATTGAACCCTTGTCGACGAAATAATTCCACGGAACGGTTTAGAAGTTCAATTCGATCGTACTGTTTTGCTCTACTCATAGCTTTCTCCAAAATTCGGTCTTGACACATAGTAACTGATCGGTTACCCTAAGTAAAGTAATCGATCAGTTACTTTTAGAAATAACTCATAAAAACAACACTTTAGGAGAACAAAAATGAACAATCAACATATTACAGTCGTATACAAATGGACCGCACAACCAGGCAAATTAGATGAACTCACTTCTATTTATAAAAATGTGACAAAAGCAATGGAAGAAAATGAACCAGGAGCTGAGGCAGTTCACTGTTATGTTTCTGAACAAGAAAATGCACTTTATGTACGCGACGAATTTAAAGATGCGGCAGCGATGGGTTTCCATTTACAAACAACGGCCGCCAGCCATTTCCCTGATTTGCTTTCAATTGCAGCACCTGGCCCCTTCTTTTTCTTTGGCGATGTCCCGCAAGAATTAAAAAGCGCAACTGAACAGATGCAGCTTGGCGCCGAGTTTGGTTTACACACTGCTGGCTTCGATCGCTAATTAAGGTGCATTCGAAAATTGTTTTACGAAAGGGTAACCATTAACCATAGGTTGCCCTTTCTTTTTTGATAATATATTTGATTAAATTCCTCTACTTACTTTCCGACAAAAGTTTTAGTCAACGTCTTTTAATGATGTATATCAGTTTACAGGTGCTTGTCACGTTTGTGTCACTCAAGAATGATATTCTTCAACTATCAAACAAAACAACGTATTGAACACAAAAATCAACCAAGTAGAGGTAAATAAAATGTATCATCATTCACACACAAATTTAATTTCAAGTCAATATGAACGTGATTTAGAAAAACTGGTTCGCCGCACAAAGCGCAACCGTCATAGCTTCAAAGCACTTCGTAAAAATTTGGCCGTATTGTTAGCAAGCATCAAATCGTAAAGGTAGTCATCAACTGTTTAGGAAATTGTAATGAGAAAGCCAAAAGAAAAAATCGTCAGCTATTGAAGTAGCTGACGATTTTTTTATTTCTGTCTACTTATCAGTTGACTCTGCTCTATATTTTTTGCCTGTATGTCTCAAAAACACAGTTATGGCGCTACACCTGATATATCAAACACCAGAACATTACCATTATTCAAAGTTTCACCACTTACACAATTAGGTATGCGGCGTCCTGTGGCACCAAT
>JANQSK010000340.1 GCA_028284105.1 Anaerolineae bacterium | reverse complement strand
GATCTTCTTCCCCCGTGATTTTACCCGCTTCAAACCGCAGCTTGGCACGATTCGGTGCATCTGGGTCAGACCATTCTGGCATGATGGCGATGGTTGCTCGGGTGGTGGTTTCCGCAGAGAGAGGATCAAATCTTGAAATATAGAAGTTCGGCACACCTGCGGCACGGCCGATTGTGGTGTTGGGATACAAATACCAGAAGTGAGATTCGGCCGTGTCAAATTCTAAATTGATAGGATGCGTCCAATCAGTAGGTTCAGGGGAGATAGGAGTGACCTCATGTGTGAAATTTGTGTGCACTTCACGGTGGGTGTCAGGAATACAGAGCTTTTTGCTAAAAGAGGGGTGGGCTGATTCACAGTGGTAGCACTCTAAAAAGTTATCAATGAGTACCTTCCAATTGGCTTTCCAATAAGATTTACGCATCTCTTTGGCGTTGTCAGAAAAAATAGGGTTGTACTTTTCAATATTGGGATCGGCCTGACGGAGTTGTGATTCAAGACCTGGGTAAAAATCATGAAGAGGGACCGCATTTGGATCAAAATTAATGAAAATGAAGTCTACTAATCGTTCCACTTGAAGGCTAAAAAGGCAGATATCATTTTTATTGACGCCCGTTTCATCATGGACCCCTCTTGCCCCAAGCAGTTTTCCATCAAGTGAGTAGGTCCATGCATGATAGGCACAATTGAAAGCTTTCTTTTGACCCGTACTTCCTTCTTCAACGAGTTGATGTCCTCGATGTGGGCAGACATTATAGAAAGCTTTGATGTTCCCTTCTTTGTTTCGCGTGATGATCACATTTTGATCAAAAATTGAGACCGTAAAATAGTCTCCAATATTGGGAATTTGATCAATGTGTCCTACAAACTGCCAATGTTTATAAAAGAGGTGTCTTTTTTCTTGGTTTAGGACATCTTCATTTATATAGTAACTTGCCGGGAGGGTGCGAACATTTTTATTTTGGACGGCACCATTTTGTTGAGAAACTGGGGAATTGATCATGAGCCTTCTCCTCAAAAGCAGCGAATAAATATTAGCTGCTTACCACAATGGATAGATATTCGATTTTTAATTGAATCAGTAATTTTATAGCGCAATTTCGATTCGATGCCCAAGCCCTTTTGAGTTGTCGATAAAGTAGAGGCGCGTTGGCGTGATTTGATACCAGCCAATTTTATCGAGCGCATTGGCGATTTGTGGAGGTGCCTCAGGGCCAATGATGGGGAATTTTTGAGCGTATAAATCAATAATCACTTGAGATTCTTCTTGAGGGATACGAATACATTGTCCTTCAAGCTGGATGCCTTTGATCTCTTCCCAGTTGCTGTAGTTTTTTTGAATGGTGGCTGCGACCTGTGGATTTGTGGCAATGCTTTTGCTATGTCGTGTGTGTGGGGCTGAAAGGAAGTAGAGGTTGTAGCCATCGTTGACGTAATAAACGGCCGTTGACCAAACCCCTTCATCACCATACGTTGCCAAACTCAAAACATTATGTGCTTCTAAATAATCTAGTACTTTTTTGTTCATATAATAAATTCTTAAATTTAATGTAAAGGGAAATGCACCACAACATCCTATTTCAACAAAGATTTTAATCGAGGACTGTCATTACCGCGAAGGCGGTAATCCATATGCAATGAAGTGGATGCCCGACTTCTCGGGCATGACAGGTTGAGGTGTTGCGCTACTCATTGTTTCCTAAAAGTTTTTCCAGAAAAATGATATGATAGCAAAAATACACAAAATTGAGGCCAGTTACAATGAATAAAGGGAAATTAAGAAAATTTATCGTTCAATCACTAAATCTTTCAGAATTCAAAAATCTTTGCCAAGATGTTTCAGTTAATTATGATGCATTACCTGGACAGGAGATAGAAAGTAAAGCTCGAGAGCTTATTGAGCATTTAGAACGGCGAGCTAGAATAGACCAATTATTCAAAAGATTGAAATCTTTAAGACCTCATTTTGATGAAAATGAGGTTCTGGAAGGAAATACTATCCAGGGGTACTCCACCGTAACCAACTCAAATATTATAGAAACAGATATCAATTATCTCATTAAAAGTCTTCAAAAAATTGTAAATGACTCTAATGAAGAGAAAGTGCAAGAAAAGGGTGATAATTCAGACTCTTTGATTGAATTGAGCTTAACTGAGATCGCATTGTTTCTTGCTGCCTTGCCCGATGATAGAAGTCGCACTGACGATGGTAGGGATGGGCGAATGAAAAACTTCCGTGAAGGTTGGAACAAAGGTTCCGAAAGTAGAATTGTGCCTAATATTAAAAGGATGAATTTTAAGAGAGTCACTTGGCGTAGTTTAGGCTGGTTTATTGGTGCGCTTGCAGGACGTGATTACGCATCCCCATCTCAAACCCGCGCAATTTTCGAGGCTTTGGGTGATATTCGAAATAGTAGGGATGATAAATATTAATTCTATCTAACCTGATTTTTAGCATTTGTCTTTTCGACAAACTGCTTTGCATCTTTGATAATAAACCGGTCGTGCGTGCCTTCCCCGACCTTTTCAACTTCATCATAAACCACCACCGAAAATCGAACCCGCCGTCTATCGATTTCAATCACTTCTGCTTCACATCGCACTTTCATCCCAATAGGGGTAGCCGCCAGATGTTCAAAATTAGCCATCGTGCCAACCGTGATTTGGCCTTCTCCCAATGACGGAAGAATCGTGTAGCCACAGGTGTTTTCCATAAGCAGTAACATCGCTGGTGTTGAAAAGACATGTGCCCCTTCATTTCCTACCGCATGAGCGGTTTGGTCTTCAGTGACGATCATTTCATGAACATATTTCATGCCTAAAGTAATTGCGTTTTCCATTCTGCTTCCTAATTTTTATTTGCATCTATTTTACCTGATAACAAGATGATTATTGAAGCTGTCAGGCTGGCAATCGTTCACGCCTGCTTGTGAAAAGCCGACATGGCTGTTATTTTTGTGCTGTGTCAGATTTGAAGTTGAATAGGAGAAAAGATCATGATTAAGCGTTTTACTTTTTTGTTCGTCTTTTTTTTGTTGGTCATTGTGTTTAATGTGAGCGGCCTATCGCCGGCGGCAGTCGATGGTGGAGATACTTCACGCATTACACGAACCATTGATGGCAGTAATCCTAATCGGTCAAGTCAATTTGTGGAAATGAGTGCAAACGGCCGTTTTATTGTCTATGCATCAGATGCCACAAACTTGGCAGTCGGTGATGATAACAGCGCCAGCGATATCTTTGTTTACGATAGAGATACCAATACAACAGAGAGAATTAGCGTGCGCACGGATGGTGGGCAGGCTAATGGCTCAAGCTATGTGCCATCTATTTCAGACGATGGTCGTTATGTGGCCTTTCAATCTTTCGCAACCAACCTCGTCGACGGC
>JANQSK010000306.1 GCA_028284105.1 Anaerolineae bacterium | reverse complement strand
TTTCAGCCGTTTTGATTGCGCAAATTCGAGATTCTAAGCCAACGTCCTCTGAGGCAAGTACAACCAGCGGGTATAGCGACTTTATTGAAGGGATTCGTTATCTTTTTGAACGACCCGCCGTCGGCCTTGTTGCCAGCGTGAAAGCCTTAGCCCAAATTGGCAATGTAGATATTCTGATTGCCATTTATGCTGAACGCGTTTTTCCTGTTGGGCTTGAAGGAGCAACCGCCTTGGGATTGATGTTTATGGCATCCGGTTTGGGCGCCGTTGCTGGGCCTATCATTGCCAACCAATTTAATGACAACTCCCTGCGTTCGCTTCAAAACTGGATTGGCATCGGGTTTGGGGCCGTGGTGGTCGGTTGGCTTATTTTTGGCTGGGCTCCCTCATTTCCCGTCGCTTTGTTTGGGCTCTTTATCCGTTTTATGGGTGGATCAACCTGCTGGACTTACAGCAGCGTCATCTTGCAAATCAAAGTACCCAATCAACTTTTAGGGCGGATATCATCAACAGACTTTGCCATATTCACACTTGCCACAGCCCTGAGTGTCTGGCTCACTGGCTTTTTGTTGGATTCAATTCAATTCACGCCTCAGCAAGTCTCGCTTATCTTTGGCGTCAGCACCCTCGCCGCCATTATCATCTGGCAACTCGCTCGCCCCATGCTCAATCGTGATTCTCCCGCCTAACTTGATGTTTCCATTGAAGTATCATAAGTATGATCAGGAATTAAGGGAATTTTAGGAATTGAGAAATTTGTTTTCTAAGCGACGATATTGTAGGGAGGTTGAACCAAAATTAAGTAAAACGCCCGGATTGTATCCAGTTGCTTTCAGGTAGTTGATAACTTGTGAAATATCGGTATTCCCCAATTTTATAATGGCTTTAACTTCCACAATGATGTCACTATAACATACAAAGTCTGCACGATATGCAGTTTTCAACGGAATCCCTTGATATGATATTGGAATCTTGTATTCATGAATAAATGGGATTTTTTGTTTTTCAAACTCAATCATCAAAGCTTCATGATAAACATTCTCTAAAAAGCCATGGCCCAGCTCTTTATGAACATTCATCCCAGCCCCAATAATTTCATAGCATCTAGGATCTGGCACCTTCATAATTCTTCCCTCCTCATTTCCTAAATTATTTTTTTGTTTATTTCGCGACTAAAATAAATCAAGAATTAAGGGAATTATGGGATTAAGTTTTCTAATTCCCTTAATTCTTGATAAACATCTTTTTATACACTTTTCTCTAAGCAGTGTAAACCGTTCGGCCACCCACCACGGTGCGTAAGGCTTTAATGTCTTTAATTTTGAGCGGGTCACAAGTGAGCATATTGTCAGAAATGATGACCAAGTCAGCCAGCTTCCCTACCTCAAGGCTCCCTTTGATATCTTCTTCAAAACTGCACCATGCGGTATCGATCGTAAACGCTTTCAGTGTTTCATAAGGTGTCAGCCGCTCATTTGGCCCCAAGACCTCACCTGAACGCGTCAGACGATTAACGGCCGTATGCATCGTAAACCAAGGGTCGATTGGCGTGACGGGAAAATCACAGTGCATAACACTCTTCAACCCTTTGCGTAAAGATGAACCAAGCGGATCGATACGGGCGGCGCGCTCTGGCCCCATAAAGATATTCTTATGACGGTCCCCCCAATAGTAGACATGATTAATAAAATAGCTGGGAATG
>JANQSK010000303.1 GCA_028284105.1 Anaerolineae bacterium | reverse complement strand
AGAGGTGTATGGGCCAAAGTAACGGGAACCATCCCGTTCCATCCGCCTCGTAATGGTTACTTTTGGAAAATTATCTCGCCAATGCACTTTGATATATGGATACCGTTTATCGTCTTTGAGGCGGACGTTATATTTTGGTTTGTGTTTTTTGATGAGCGTGTTTTCAAGAAGGAGGGCTTCAAGCTCTGTTTCCACCGTGATGATATCAATATCGGTAATTTCACGGCGTAGCCTTTGGGTTTTGACCGAATCGACATTTTTGTGGAAATAGGAGCGCACCCGATTTCGCAAATTGATCGCTTTCCCAACATAAATTATCTCGTCATACTTATTTTTATGAAGATAGACGCCAGGTTTGGTAGGAAGCTTTTTTAGGATTTCTTGAACTTTTTCGGGTGGTGTATACGCCATCCGCATATTATAGCTCATAAGAGCTAATTTTGGCGTATTCTCTAAGCTCTAATTGCAACAAATTAAATGATTTCTTGTATATGAAATAAATCTTTAGATAAGGTAAGTGTGTTTATGCCTCCAAAACAAGAATCAAGTAGTTTGGGTAACGCGAGTTTAGTTTTAGGGATTGCAGCTGTTTCTCTCGTATTTGGGATTGGTATTTGTTCATTAACGGGTGTGCAGCAGGGTTGGATAGGGCTAGCCGCAACACCGTTGCTTATTTGTGGTGTAAGCAGTGCATTTTTAGGCTTTTTAGGAATGTGCTTAGGTGTTGTGGGGATGTTTGGAAGTCATCACAGAAAACGAACCACAGTTATAGGGACAATTTTAAGCATGATGGGGATGTGCATGTTTCTATTCTTTCTTTCAGTGCTTGGGGCGGGTGCATAATTTGATAAAATAAAAATAGACAGTCTAGATTTTTTAAGGAAGTTGTTTGATGAATAATGCTTGTCCTTGCCACAGTGGCAAACCCTATACAGCCTGTTGTCAGCCATTTCATCAGAATAAACGGCCGTCTACACCGACACAGCTGATGCGCTCACGGTATGCTGCTTATTCTTTGGGCAAGATTGGGTATATTCTCAAAACCGAGGCGGAAAATTCGCGTAGTCAATCTGATAAGGCAAAGTATCGAAAAGAGCTCAAGCAATATTGTGAGATGACGTCATTTATTGGTTTGAGTATCTTGGAAGCACCGACGCCAACAGAGACACAAGGCTTTGTGAAGTTCCATGCGGTTATGCACCAAAACGGTCGAGATGTCTCGTTTGTTGAGAATAGTTATTTTGAAAGGGTAAACGGCCGTTGGATCTATGTGAAGGCGATGGCGTAAAAGGTGACCCCGCCAACCTAATCCTCGTACAACTTTCGATTTCTACACAATAATTCAGAAAGGGAATTCTATGAACACAATTTTAATCACCGGTGCCAATCGGGGTATCGGTTTTGAGATGAGCAAACAGCTTTTAGAAGCAGGACATCGTGTAATTGCGACCTGCCGACAACCGGATGCGGCTTCTCAGCTCGATGCGTTGCGAACCCAGTTTGGGGACAAATTAAGCATTGTTCAAATGGATGTGGCGGATGATGCATCAGTGCAGACTGCAACAACGGCCGTTTCTACCCATACAGATCATCTTGATTGGGTGATTAACAATGCTGGTATCAACCTGCGACAAAAGTTTGACCAGTTTAACAGTCAAGACATGCTTGATACCTTTAACATTAATGCGGTTGGCGCCATGCGCGTTGCTACCGCGTTTGCAAACCTCTTGGAAAAAGGGACAGAGCCTAAGTTAGCCAATATTTCATCCCAGCTTGGCTCTTTGAGCAAAGCCCGAAAAGGGTGGGGCACCTATGGTTATAACGCTAGTAAATCAGCCATGAATATGATTTCCAGGCATTTAGCGTTTGATTTAGAGGCGAATGGGATTTGTGTTGTTGCCGTTCATCCAGGCTGGGTGCAGACTGATATGGGGGGTAAAACGGCGGCTGTGACTGTGCCTGATTCAGCATCAGGTATTATCAACCTTTTATCTAATCTCACCATGGCATCAACGGGAGAATTCTTCACGTATCAAAGTGATCCCCATCCATGGTAAGTTACGAGAATGGGCATCGGGTGTTTTTAGTACCCGATGCCACATCTCAAACAGAGTGTTACTAAATTGTCGCTTAAACCTCTGGGTAAAGG
Organism: Anaerolineae bacterium; assembly: GCA_028284105.1. Classification (GTDB taxonomy): domain Bacteria; phylum Chloroflexota; class Anaerolineae; order Promineifilales; family Promineifilaceae; genus QQUD01. Next base: position 2,525 of record JANQSK010000303.1, on the reverse strand, counting down.
AGATTGATCCCCAGTTGATAAGTTGATTTGTCGGTTGTGGGGATATTGAGCCGATGGGCTGTCATCATGAACGGTGTTGCTGCAGTCAGATAGTTGCTTTCAATAAACGCGAGTCCTGGAAGCGAAATCCATTCATTTTTCCATTCAAACGTAAAATCTAAATCCAAAGTTAATTTTTCTTTGCCCGATTTGTTGACCAAAATCGCGCGACTGTAGCTAATATTGATTTTTGGATGGAGTTGACGTTGTTCGTTGCGGAGCAAGGATGCTTTAGGTTGGCGATAAAGGTTGAGATTATTTGTGTCGAAATAGGTCGTTTGATATTGATGGAGAGAACGGCCGTTTAAATACAGCACCTCATACGACTCCGTCAACTGCATCAATACTTTTTCCAACATCCCACTGTGAAACACAAACTTGCTTTTTGAAAATTGGAGTGGTGTTGCCAACGCCATTCGCTTAAATGACGTCCGTTCAAATTTTGCAAGTTGGGCCACAATTTGAGCGGCTGGCGTAGTGGGATCATAGGAAAGTCCTTTGAATGGACCAACGACAGTTCTAGATGATGAGGTGTTGTGTGTCAGCATAATGTTTCTCCGTGTTGTGTGATGTTTATAGGATAAGAAACGGTTGTTGAAACAATGTGGTTGAACTGTGTAGAAATTATGAACTTTGGGATGAGCTGTTGACAGGGAAAAATTAATCGGTTAGACTTTTTTTTATCATTAAAATTAATTTTAGCGATAGGAATAAAGAAAATGGACGAGTTTCAACCCGAAGAATCCTTTTTAATTGATGATATTGAGACTTTAAGAGTTGTCGCAGACCCAACCCGCATTCAAATTATGGAAGTGCTAACGACTCAGGCTCATACGGTTAAGCAAGTGGCAGATAAATTAGGTTCGGCATCAAGCAAACTTTATTACCACATGAATACGCTGCAAAAAAATGGGCTGGTCACCTTAGTTGGCACAAAGATGGTGGCTAATTTGCAAGAAAAATATTTTCGCGCCTCAGCTAATCAATTCCAAGTTGCTGAACATCTGCTGAAGCTTGTGCCAGATGGCATCTTAGACCCTATTTCCTCCATTATTGCCAGCACGCTAGACACCACGAAAGAGGATATCTTGCGCAGTATGCAAGCAAGGAACTTTGTGCTTCAAGGGAATGAAGATGAAGAACGGCAGAGTGCGATGGTTACCCGTCATATTGCCCATATTCGCAAGGATCAAGCACAAAAGTTAATTGAAAAAATGCAGGGTATTCTTCAAGAATTTGCGGAATTAGAACCGGAAGCACTGGATGATTCTGAGACTGGCCCTTGGGCATTTACGGTTGCCCTCTATCCAACGATTTATTTCCCTGAAGAAGAGTAATGCTTTGAAACTGAAAGAATGATTTTATGAAATTGTTTCTTTTTGTTATTTAGATAGGAGTTCTTGAAATGAACAAGCAACCTCAATCGATGCGAACATTTTATACAATTTGGTTAGGACAAGTTATTTCACTGTTGGGATCAGGATTGACTAACTTTGGATTAGCCGTTTGGATTTTTGAGGAGACGGGGCAAGCGACGCCATTTGCGTTAACTGTTTTATTTGGAAATTTACCGCGCATATTATTGGCGCCAATTGCAGGCTCCTACGTAGATCGTTGGAATCGTCGCCTCATTTTGATTGTGACAGATACAGCAGCTGCATTGTTGACCGTTGTTGTGTTCGTCTTTTTCTTAAATGGAATGCTCACGATTGGTCTCATATACATCTTTGCTGCTGTTAGCGCCTGTTTTATGGCTTTTCAAGAACCAGCCTACTCTGCTTCGGTCATTATGATGGTGCCAAAAGATCAGTTGACACGTGCCAACAGTTTGATTCAAATGCAGCAGGCTTTGGGTATGTTAGTCAGTCCACTGCTTGCTGGTTTGTTATTTGGTGTGATTGGGCTGCAGGGCATTATCCTAATTGATTTTGTGACGTTCTTTTTTGCAGTCGGGGCTTTACTTCTTGTCACGATCCCTCAACCTGAACGTGTAGAAACGGCCGTTTCTGAAAAATCATCCATTTGGGAAGATACACGATTTGGGTTTGGCTACCTGTACAACAAAAGAGGCTTATTTTATCTTCTCCTCTTTTTTGCTATCGTGAACTTCTTTTTCAACTTTACGGCCGTATTGTGGGGACCACTCATCCTGTTTGCGAACAGCCCAAGGGCTTTTGGCATCATTCAGACAGTCAGCGGCCTCGCCATGCTCCTTGGCACAATCATTATGAGTGCCTGGGGTGGACCCCAGCGAAAAGTGCCCGCCATGCTTGGCTTTTTGGCAATAGCCTCTACAGGGATCATTATCACTGGATTGAGCCCAAGCCCATGGATCATTGGAATTGGTGTGTTTGTGTTTCTCTTTGTGATTCCCTTTGGTTCAACTTTGAGCCAGACCTTGTTCCAAACCAAAGTAGAACCCGCCGTTCAGGGTCGTGTCTTCGCGATGCGAGGCATGCTCTCTCAATCGATGATGCCGATTGCAT
>JANQSK010000300.1 GCA_028284105.1 Anaerolineae bacterium | reverse complement strand
GAAGCGCACCGCGACAACACGCCCCCGTCTGATTACCCATTTAATGAGCTATCAAACATCATCCTCAGCCCACACCGGGCAGGGCTTTCATCAGGAACTGAACAATTGCGGATGGAAGCGCTAGGAAAGATGATAGAAACGGCTGTTGCAGGCCAACCACTCCCCAACAAAATGAATCTTGATCTAGGTTATTAAAAAGAGAGGCACTAGGCCTCTCTTCATTCAGCATTATCCAAGATCGAGGTACTTAACCCACTCATTTGGAACTTGTCCTCGTACAACAAGAACATGCCCACGCGGTGTCTTCGGCTCATAAAGCAGTTTCATACCCGCTTCATGTGGCGTCCGATTGGCTTTACGATTATTACAGACAGAACAGGCGCACGCCGTATTCCCCCACGTATTTTTTCCGCCACGAGATTTTGGAATGAGATGATCGATTGTGAAGTCGCTCTTGGCAAGGAATTTGCCCTGCTTTTTATCCCCTAAGCCAACACCACAATAGACGCAAACCCAGCCATCACGCTCAAGAACAGCACGACGTGACCAAGTAACGCCAGGACGCGGTACGTTTACATAATATACAAGTCTAACAACAAGGGGAACTTCAAATACCCGATTGACGGTTCTGAGACGCGAGTGTACTCCTTCTACAGCTTGCACTTTATCTGCAAGGAGAAGGTTCACTGCCCGCTTCACAGAGATCATCTGCAAGGGTTCGTAGCTGGCATTGAGTAAAAGGACACTTCCAGTAACTGCTGTAGTCATAGACAGTACTAGTTTACTTTCGATAATCGGCCCCTTTATTAAGGGCCAGTTATCACTTTTTAAACAGATTGTTAATTAGCGTGCTATCTCTTAGGCTTCACAACAACCTGCTTATCCCAATAAAACACAATCAGTTTATTCCGCTTATTTTTAACAAATCAAACATAGAATTGCAAGCCTTTTCACCTCAATAACGCCAAATATTGGGGGATTTTCATGTTTAGCCCAATTTGTGGCGGTAGTATGCATGTTTACGTGCTGTGGGTTGGGCTTTCTGGCTTTTGTACTTTCACAATCGAAAAAGGACATCAACCAACTTATAGCGATCCTTCTTGACAAACTATTTGGCAACATTTAGAATGTGACCACACAGTCATATGACTATTTGGTCACATTCAAATTAACGTAACATATAAACTATGCCTAAACCAACCTTCTTTAACTTACCCGACGACAAACGAGAACACATTCTCACCCTTGCCATCGATGAATTTGCGCAAAACAGCTATCAATCTGCTTCAATTTCGCGCATCGTCAAGCAGGCTGGCATCGCAAAAGGAAGTTTTTATCAATACTTCGAAGACAAAAAGGATTTATATCTTTATCTGATTCAGTTAGCTGGTGAGCAAAAAGCCGCTTTTTTCAATCGTTTTACCCCACCCAAAGAAAGTATGGGCACTTTTGAGTTTTTACGTTGGGCGTTCAGTATTCGCGTGCAGTTTGAAGTTGAAAACCCAAAACTTAATCAAATTGCCTACAAAGCTTTTTTTGACGATGCACCTTTTATCAAAGATGTGTTGAAAGAAGGGGAAAGACAGGCTGATGTATTTACGCAAGATCTGCTTGCAAGAGGATCTGCTTCGGGGGATTTAGACCCCAATCTTGACCCTCAATTAGCCACGTTTATTTTCAACTCAGTCTTTCTTCATCTCGGAGAATACCTCATCAAGCGGCTAGAGATTCCAACAGAATCGTTGACTCAAGAACGGCCGTTACTCTTTGACCAACCTGAAGCAGATCAGTTATTCAACGGCATTATGGACATACTTGAACAGGGAATGGGAACAAAGAATCGTTCATAAGAAATAATTGTTTAGCTCAATCACATTATTTTCGTTTGGCTTGTGAGTCTATCTTAAAGAGATCACGCTCTATTCTCATTTCTCTTTTTATTACCTATCGGAGGTCATTATGATTACCGTACAAGATTTAAGTTTTGCGTATGCTGGAACGACAACACCAGCCGTTAAGAATCTATCATTTGAAATCGAAAAAGGAGAAATCTTCGGATTTTTAGGCCCTAGTGGCGCAGGAAAATCAACCACCCAAAAGATTCTCAACGGCTTGCTTCAAGGGTATAAAGGACATATTCACATCTTTGGGCAAGAGCTTAGCAGTTGGGGCTCTGATTATTATGAAAAAATCGGGGTCTCTTTTGAGCTACCGAACCACTATTTAAAATTAACGGCCGTTGAAAACCTCAGCTACTTCTCAGCACTGTACAGCGGTTCGACCCAATCCCCATCCACCTTGCTCAAAATGGTCGATCTCGAGGCGGATGCCAACACATTGGTCTCTCAATTCTCAAAAGGGATGAAAAACCGCCTGAGCGTGGCACGCGCTTTGCTGCACAATCCTGAACTGATTTTCATGGATGAACCCACCGCAGGGCTTGATCCAGTTAATGCGCGCCGCATCAAAAATATCATTCGCACACAAAAAGAAAACGGCCGTACTGTGTTCCTCACAACCCACGACATGAATGTGGCTAATGAACTATGTGATCGCGTCGCTTTTATCATTGATGGTGAAATCAAGCTCATTGACTCGCCACGCGCATTGCGTCTCCGGCACAGCGAGCCTATGGTGCGCGTTGAGTTTCAATCAAATGGACATTTAGAACAGGAAGAGTTTTTACTTGAGAAGATTGGTGAAAACGGCCGTTTTCTTGAACTTCTTAATAGCAAAGGGATTCAAACGATTCACACACAGGAAGCGACTCTGGAAGATATCTTTATCGAAGTCACAGGCAGGGGGTTAGCATGAGCCGGTTAAGTTCAACACTCCGCTGGGATATACAGCTCCAGTTTCGGAATGGATTCTATTATGCATCCGCTTTTGTAGCTCTGTTTACCATTCTCATTCTAGGACTCTTTCCCAATGCCAACTGGCGTTTTATCCTGCCAGCTATTTTGTTCGAAAATCTTCTGATCAACACCTTTTACTTCATTGCTGCCCTTGTTCTTTTAGAAAAAGGGGAAGGCACATTAGAAGGGTTGATCGTCTCACCTTTGCGTAAATGGGAGTATTTGACGTCAAAAATCATCTCGCTCACCATTCTGTCCATCTTTGAAAGTGTCGCCATTACGCTCATCATATTTGGGGCGTCCCTTAATTGGTCACTGTTTCTATTGGGCGTTGTGATTCTTTGCGCCATGTTTGCGCTTGCTGGATTCATCTTTGTGGCACGGTATGACTCGATAAATACCTTTTTGTTTCCATCCGTTGCCTTTACGACCCTGCTTTCGATACCCATTATCAGCAGCTTATCGCTCTGGGATAGCCCGCTGATGCTTTTGCATCCATTTCAAGCGCCAATGCTGCTCCTAACGGCTGGCTTTCAATTGATTCCCATGTGGCAAATCATTTACGGCATTGCCTATGGGGCCTTTTGGATAGCTGTACTTTATCAGCTTAGTCAACGCGCCTTTTACCGGTTTGTTATCCTGAAACAGGGGGTGAAATAATGACTGTTTTAAATGTTTTTCGTGCTTTAGGGCCTATTGATATGGCCAATGTGCGGCGCGATTCGCTTTTACGCTGGATGGCGCTTGTGCCATTTCTATTCGCCTTTCTATTTCGCTATGTTGTCCCATGGATACGTGACGGCATCCTTGAACGGACAGGCTTTGATTTAGCACCCTATTACATTCTCATTGTCGGATATGGCTTCATTATTGGTGTTCCAGCCATCTTTGGAACGGTCATTGGCTTTTTGTTGCTTGATGAAAAAGATGATCAAACATTA
>JANQSK010000297.1 GCA_028284105.1 Anaerolineae bacterium | reverse complement strand
TTATGTGTTACATGCTGCTAAAGCATTACGCGATTCCCATGAACGCCAAGATATCAAGTTTGTTTTAATGGGAGGTGGACCTTCCTTAGAAGAGCTGAGAACCCAGAATCAAGAGATGGGATTGACGGATTTTGTAGAGTTTACTGGGCGTGTCTCGGACGAGGATTTGTGCCGATATTTGTCAACGGCCGATTTGTGCGTTGATCCCGATCCTTACACCGATTGGTCAAATCAATCAACCATGAATAAAATTATGGAGTACATGGCATTTGGAAAGCCAACGGTTGCTTTTGATTTGAAAGAAAACCATTTTTCAGCACAAGAAGCGGCCGTTTATGCACAGCCAAATGATGTGAATGAATTTGCTGAACTCATAGATCAGTTGTTAGATAACCCCGATCGTAGACAAAAAATGGGTGCCTATGGCTTGGAAAGGGTCCATAAGCAGCTCGCATGGGATTTTAGTAAGCCACATTTATTGAAGGCTTACCAAAAGATTTTTAGCATGCAATAAATGATATACAGTGTGGTACCAGTCCCACCTGTCATCATGAGGAGGCGTCGCCATGCTGCGACGATTTACAGTTAATTTTGCAATCATATCGATTTTGCTTGATTTCGGGAGCAGTTTATTAGCATTATCGTTTGCAAACTACATTCGTCCCATCATGCCCGCACTCCCGTTTTTAGTGCAGGTTGAAGAGTATTCAATCCCACAACCCCTCTTTTTAATTGTTCCGCTTGCCTGGATTATCACATTCCTTTTTTCATCAGTTTATGATCCAAAACGAAATCATAAAGTGGTCGATGAAGTGCAAGTGGTTGTGGTCGCTTCTGGTTTTGCAACATTGCTTTGCGCAGGTATCCTGTATTTAGCGTTTCGCGATTTTTCCCGTTGGCTCCTCATCACATTTTCCATTTCAAATGTTTTAATCGTTCTTCTTTGGCGTTCTGTTTTTAGGATTGTTTTTCGAATTAAAAGAAGACCATCGCAAAATAGCCGTGTTCTGATTGTAGGGGCTGGTGTAATTGGTAAGAATGTCAAAGACATGGTCGAGCAATATGGTTGGTCCGGTTTGCAATTTGTCGGTTTCTTAGATGATGATGTGACTAAAAGGGAGCAGATGGATGTCTTGGGTCACCTAGGTGAAGTCTCTTCCGTTATTGAGAATAACAGCATAGATGATGTCGTGATCGCTTTACCACAGCGGGCTTTTGGCGAAATTAATCACTTGGTTTCTGAACTCCACAACTTGCCAGTCAACGTCAGAGTTATTCCTGACTATTTTAGCTTAGCACTCTATCGCGCCTCAGTTTCTGATTTCGGTGGGATCCCAATGATTAATTTAAGGGACCCTGCTTTAAATGATGTTCAACGATTGGTAAAGCGTATTTTTGATCTTGTTCTGTCTAGCGCAATGATCCTGTTTGCGGCACCAGTTTATATTGTGATCGCCATTATGGTGCGTTTAGATTCTGCTGGCCCGATCTTGTTCCCCCAAGAGCGGCTTGGTGAAAACGGCCGTATTTTTCGGATGTATAAATTCCGCACAATGATAGTGGGTGCTGAAAAGTTGCAAGAAGAAATTAATGAAATAAACGAGGACGGAAAAATCGTTTTTAAAAGACGAGATGATCCCCGTATTACCAAGGTGGGTCGATTTTTGCGTCGAACAAGTCTGGATGAATTGCCCCAGCTATTAAATGTGCTGAAAGGGGATATGAGTCTCGTCGGGCCGCGCCCAGAATTGCCATGGATGGTTGAACAATACGAGCCATGGCAGCATAAACGATTTGCTGTTCCGCAAGGGATGACGGGCTGGTGGCAGGTAAACGGCCGTTCTGATAAACCGATGCATCTTCATACCGATGACGACATCTTTTATGTTCAAAACTACTCAATTTGGATGGATATTTATATCCTTTTGAAAACCCCTTGGATCGTTTTAAGAGGAAACGGTGCCTACTGATTTACCCATTTTGATTAAGAAATATCTTGGCATTCTAGCTGTCGTTGGTGGATGCTTATTTGAGAATCTTTTTGGCCCCAGCATGATTGGCTGGGGCCTTGTTTTATTCGGTCTTATCTTTGAATGGGTATGGCCGAATAAAAATTTTACAAAGATTCCTAAAATTCAAACGCTCGGCATGTTAATAGTTTTTGCCTTACTCTCTCTTTGGGTAACGGCTGATTTTGAAATTACAGCTCCTCAGGTCAATAGCCTGTCCATTTCAATAATTTGCCTCGTTGCACTCACTTGCTGGTTTGCTCAAGAAGAGGCTTTTACCTTATATGGGTTTGGCTTAATTGGCCTTGGCACCGTTTTAAGTATGGCCTCTCCTTTTATTATTGAATTTCAACAAAACAAAGGTGGATTTATCCCAGATAGCCTCTATGAACAGTTTCCATTGATATTATCAAACCCTGTGCATCCCAACATCATGGCAACCATCATGCTTATGCTGTTTCCATTTGGTCTCATTTACACATTAAGCCAGATGGAGAAGACAAAAGATTATAAATTTTGGGCGGCATTGCTTGGTTCAGTCTTAATGCTTTTTGTTCTTTTTTTAACCAGGTCGCGTGGTGGGTATTTGGCTGCTGCAATTGGCATTGGGTTGATATTGATTTTGCTTTCTTTTAGAAGGTTAGCGGTTTTGTTTGGTGGATTGCTCTCTATCGCGATTATTTTGTTGGTGGTTTTTGATAATTCGTCTACTATTACGGCCGTTGATACGCTTTCCAATACCGATACATTTGCTTTTCGTTTGATCGTTTGGGAACTTGCGCTCAATATCATTCGAGACTTCCCGTTCACTGGGGCAGGTATGGGAACATTTAATTTAGTGGGAATTCGTTTGTATCCCTTCCCACCTTTTGATGATCCGGGGGCACACAACCTGTACTTGCAGATTGCATCTGACTTAGGTATTCCAGCATTGATTTTCTATCTTTCTTTTGTGGGTTATATAATTTATCAAGGTTGGAACCTTTTTGTAAAGAATAAAAACCACAAAGAAATGTCTCCAATTTTTTTAGGTGCTTGGGTCGGTTTGGTTTTAATGTTATTACATGGGCTGATTGATTTGACTGTATGGGGTACAAGAATGAGTATTATGCCGTGGTTAATTATGGCATTGCTATCAGGAAAAATCATGGTTGAACGTGCTCATCTTAAACAACAAAGAGGTCATTTATGAAAGTAGGACTTGCCTTAAGTGGCGGTGTTGTTCGAGGAGCAGCACATTTAGGTGTTCTAGATGTGCTGGTAGAGGCGCAAATTCCAATTGACTATATTGCAGGCGCTAGTGCTGGTTCCATCGTAGGCTCTTTGTATGCAGCAGGCAAAACAACTGACGATATGCGTCAATTTATGAAGGAGACGGGCTGGTTTAAATTGGCTCGATTGACGTTGAATAGCCGAGGATTTGTAAGCTTTGCGCCAATGGAAAAACTGATCAATCAATACTTGGATCATGCTCAATTTGAGAATTTGCAAACACCTTGTTCGATTGTCACCACGGATATGTCTCAAGGGGTGCCGTATGTGTTTGATTCGGGATCGGTGGCTCAAGCTGTGCGAGCTAGTAGCTCCATTCCTGGTTTTGTAACACCTGTTGAGCTAAACGGCCGTTTGCTCTGTGATGGTGGGGCATCTAATAATTGTCCTGTAGATGTGTTGCGTGATATGGGGGCTGAGTATGTCATAGCGGTTGATATATTTTCGCCTTCCAAACCCAAATTTGGCTCAATTGGAATGATGATCACCGCTTTGGAAACGATGATTCGTCAATCTGGCGGTGGGATAAACCAAGCTGACTGTCTGATTACGCCCGATTTATCAGGAAAATCATATTTCAGATTTTCAAAAATTGAGGAATATATCGATCTTGGGAAACAAGCTACCCTGCCTCTCATCGATAAAATTAAAAAAGATATTCGATAAAAATCATCGGATTATAAAACTGGCTAAAACTACATGCGGATTTTGGTGACTTTTAGATTCTCCGCTTCGCGGAATTGGTCCAGAGTTGTCCTGGCCACATGACAAGAATCAAGCTCCAAAATCGAAAAAAGTGTATCCCCTGTTTCTACCTGATTAAATTGTTGAAGTGAGAATATAAATCCGCACATAGGAGAGCGAATTTCACGTCGCTCAATTCGTGTTGGAAAGTAAAGTTCCCCCAGGACATCATTAGCGTGGACGCGATCGCCTAATTTGGCTGTAAATTCCACCATTGCGGCTTCTTTCTGTTTTACCCCATATCGATCCATCAAAATGAATTGACGCTCTGGCACAATGATTTCGCCTGGGTACATTTCTTTTGCAGCCAGAAAATTTCGGATGCCTTGGAGCGCAAGCTTGACAAAGTCCGGAAATAAACGCTGAGCACCACCTACCTCCACCGTTAAAACAGGAGTTTGATACTTTTGATTGAGGGCGATGGCCATCATGGTTGGCTTACCTGTTCGCTCAACGATAATTTTAGTGCCAAATAGTTGGGCCATTTCTTGCGTAAAACCATTGAGCTCATCTTTGATGAAGCGAGCGTGAGGGAGTAATGCTGCAGATCCACTGGCATCATGAAAATCAAACCCAAAATCACAATGTTGGAAGATTTTCTGGGTTAGCTCATAGGCAATTTGCTCTGAAAAATTACTCGGTGATTCAACTCCAAAGGCACGATTGAGATCCCCTTTGTCTTCTACAACGCGGCGTTGCTTGTTGGCAAAACCGGATGGATTCATGATTGGGAGTACGGTGATTTTGCCATGAAGCTTGTCTTTCAGGTTAACCTTTTGACTCCATTCAAGAAACGATTCAATGACGGCAATACCATTAATTTCTCCCCCATGCATACCGGCAGATAAGAAGATGTGGGGACCTTCAAAACGGCCGTTTATTTCAAAGTAGGGGATTGATACGTGATGCTCTTCAAAATGAACATCAATGTATGAAATATCTTGCATAAGTGTCCTGTCGTAACTTCATCATGATGATGGTGTAGGCGTTGGGAAGGGCGTCACAGTTGGTGGTGGGCCAGGTGTTGGTGTTGGGGCCGGTAGAATATTGATCAACCGAATGTCATCTGCGAAGATATCATCATCCCCTGTTTCTACAATAATCTGAGCAAAGCCTTGAACATCCAAGGGTAAAGTGAGTGATAGTTCAAAATAGCCCCAGAAATCAGTAGGTACCGTTTGTTGCTCAACAATACGGCCGTTTTCCAATAGCAGGCTTAAAAATACCTCGCGTGATGAGATGTTGAATGCTGTACCGTAGACCAAAATTTGCTGACCTGAAACAAATTCTAAATTATCAATTCTTGGGTTGGCGATGTGAATACCAGTTGCATTTTCATCATCCGTTGAGAAAATGGTGATAGGCACCTGTGCTTCACGCCAATCGGCTGCGCCTGGTTCGCCAAAATGAGCAACTGCACAGGCTGGCCCCGCATAACTGTGGGAAGGAATAGCAAATCCACTCCAATAAAACTCATTTACACTTGAACCCAATGTAAAACTTTGTCGAGCTATGCGAGTTTGGCAATTTTCCTCACCATAAACCGTAATTGTGACTCGATTATTAGTGGGTCGTTTTATACGGCCGTCAAAAAAAATATTGAATCCACTTACACCGGTTCCATCTCGTTCTGGATTACTTAAAATGAGATATTGTTCTTCCGTAGATGTGTTTGGCAAAAGCGTAAAGGGTTGTCGATAGGTGCTGACGATGCTTCCATCAGGATCTCGTAGAACAGCCACCATTTCTGCTGCTCCGCTCACAAAGCGGGGAATGAACATATCCGTTCGCCAACCGATGTCATTAAAATTGGCTTGTTGTTCAACCAATAAACGGCCGTTGCTGGTAAACAGCGAGACCCACACCGTTTGATCTTCCTCACGCTCGACTAATCCATTGATGATATAGGTCTGACCCATCAAGACAACTTCCTCTTGAGCTGGATCAATAATGTTGAGGACGGCGTTTACGGGTGTTGCTGTACGTGTTGGGGCGGGTGTTGTGGGGGCTGCTGTGGGGTTTTCGTTGAGATAAACGGCCGTTAGGTCCGTTGTTGGGGGGAGTTGAGTTGCGGTCGGTGAGGAGATATCAGGGGTTACTTCTCCCGGTCGCTCAAGTAATGCAGCTGATGTGGGCAAGGCATCTGGCTCACCGCCTCCACACCCAATTAACAAAATCAATAAGATAACAAAAATGATAAGTGCTCTCATGACAACCAATTATAAATCTATTTTGTGAAAACCGTTACCAATAGTTGCTAAAACATTTAAATGTTGTTACCGTTCGCAACGATTATGAATGTTGATGCACTCACGAACCTGATTGAGAGATTCGATATCCTACAAGGTGTGCCTATTGCGCTTTTGATGGTGGGGCTTGCTTTTATCATTGTTGGTTTTAATGAAAGACGTCTGACATTGGTTTTACTCCCCATCATTTATGTTTTAACGGCTTTTCCTTATTATGCCTTGTTCTCACCGCTTTTTGTGTCTGCGAAAATTTTTACAGGCCTTTTTTGTTGCTTGATTTTGGCGGTTGCACTCAAAAATAGCCCCTATTTTTCAGATGTGAGCGCGATCCCTCCTCGGGCAGTGATGCTTCGTCGAATGGGCATTGCCTTAATTGTGACAGTTGTTTTAACCCTTCTTGCCTCAAGACCTGCCTTGCTCTTGCCCATATTGCCAGAAACGGCCGTTTATCTCAATATCATCATCTTGTTGTTTATCGCTTTAGGGGTGGCGGGTATTTGGCTTGGAAAGAACCCATTTAGCAGTAGTGTTGGTTTATTATTGTTTATGATTGGGTTTGAAATTTATCATGCGCATATCGATCAATCACCTCGGACCCAATTGATTTTGGCGGCGGTCAATTTCTTTGTGGTCCTGTTAACCTCATTTTTGCTTAATAGCAAACCTTCTTCCCAGCGTTCAACGCTTCAAAAATCGGTATCATAAAACTATTGCAGGAGACTTGTTTTCTACTAACATTGTATCTATGGCAAAATTCTGGTACGCGCTTCGGGTTAAGCCCCACAAAGAAAAATCTGTATTTCATCTTCTAGATTCTCAAGAAGTCCCCCTTTACTTTCCCCAAATTAAGGTAAAGCCTAAAAACCCGCGTTCAAGCAAGTTTAAACCCTACTTTCCTGGTTATCTCTTTCTCAATACGGATTTAACCGTTGTAGGGCAAAATGCGTTTAGCTGGATTCCAGGGACTCAAGGATTGGTCTCTTTTGGTGATCAGCCTGCGATTGTTCCAAATGAACTTATTATCGAGCTACAAGAAAAATTAACAGCGCTCAACAAAATCCACACTGATAAATTGGATCTAAAAAAAGGGCAAAGAGTCCGCGTAACGGATGGTCCTTTTTCTGGTTTTGAGGCCATTTTTGATATGCAGCTTCCTGGAAGTGAGCGTGTTCAAATTTTGCTGGCATTTTTGAGCAAGCATCCACATCCTATCCGTCTCTCACAAACTGCAATTGAAAAAGTAGAATAGTGTTTTAACAAACTTCTTTTGCCGCACTAGGTAAATCACAAAAAGTTTTAAAAATTAAACCAGCTTCAATTATTGTGATTTACTCGGTGATTGATAGCTTTTGTAAGACATCTTTTTTAGAAAACTTTCTGTCAATCAAATAATCGATAGCACTTTTCCGTCAAAACCTCAGGTTCCGTCACTCAAGTTTATCCGCCAATCTTTGTTGGACGGAACAATAGTTATCTTGGAAGTAATGGCAGTAATCGACTAAGCCCCTCTTCAATCTTTTCTTCACTAAAATAGGTAAAACTAAGTCGCAAGCAATTTTTAAATGCATCTTCTTGGGTGGAAAACATGGTTCCAGGATGAAAGCCCGTTTTGAGGGATGCTGCCTTTTTAGCAAGTGGCCGAGTATCAATCCCTTTGGGAAATGTGAGCCAAAAGAAGAAACCCCCACCCGGTTTTTTGTATAGTTGCTCAGCCCCGCTCCCAAAATAATTTTGAAGCATGTTGTCCATCAGATCAATGCGACGGCCGTATATTTCGCCTAATTTTGCTAAATAGCTTTCTTGAAGGCCAAGCGTGAGAATGCTAGTGATAATGTTGCTGGTAAAGTGATTTAATCCACCGCCGCTAATCACCATCCCTAAATTGGCAAGCTCCTCAATAAACTTAGGTGCTGTATGAATCCAGCCCAACCGCAAACCTGGTGCCAAGATTTTTGAAAATGTCCCAACCGAAAAAACCATCTCTGATTCAACAAAATTAGCAAACGGGGGCGGAGGTGTTTCGGTATATCCTAAAAGTTGATACACTTCATCTGCCACGATGTAAAAGCCCAGCTTTTGACTCAAGGATACAAGCTTCTCTTTATCTTCAAGCGATATGCTATGTGTTGACGGGTTTTGAAACGCAGGAATGGTGTAAAAAAACTTGGGTTTATGCTTTTTAACAGCCTTTTCAATCGCATCAAAGTCGTATCCATTTTCACCAAATGGCACGCCAATCACATTTAATTTGTGGTCTTTAAAGATTTGATAGACTAAAAAGTAGGTAGGCTCTTCAACGAGAATCGTATCACCAGAGCGGGTGAGCAGCGTGCAAAGTAAGTCGAGGCCATGACTGGCGCTTCCTGTTGTGAAGAGATGATCTGGATTGACCGTTTGCCCATAGTTCCCTGTGAGTAAATTAGCTAACGCTTGTCGGAAATAACCATCCCCTGATTCATACCCATAGTTGAGTAAATCGCGATCCCCTTGTTCAAGACGATGAGCTGTCGCCTTTTGCATTTCCTCTAGCGGCAAGACATTTGGATCCGGTTGACCGATTCCGAAGTTGATAATTCCCTTTTGCGGCAAAATTTGTGTCGTAAATGGTGTGCTTGTCACGATTTTCTCCTTTGTGGTCAATCAATGATAACGGCAAGAATTTAGCAAGACAAGATTGCCTGATTGTAAGTTTCGCAAATTAGAGTGATTAGTAACTTCCTCTTAACTGAGTGGGATGACCTAGATTGATTTGTTGTCGAAAAAACAAAAAGCACATTGTTATTTAGGTTAAAGATTAAGTTGTACTGGTATTGCGAAATGAAACTCAAGTTATTCACTATTGCTCAATTTCCCGTTTATCTTCACTGGTCTATTTTAATTTGGCC
>JANQSK010000272.1 GCA_028284105.1 Anaerolineae bacterium | reverse complement strand
TCTGTGTCAATAATAAAGTGACGTTTGGACATATTCCCTCGCTATTGATTGATGAAAATATTCCCTTAATTATTGAGCGAGTTTGTGGTTTTGCAACCGATCTTTTTGTTATTCTAAATTTTGGTTTAAATGGGGGTTAAAGTAGTTGGAGATGTGGCTTTAAATGTGAGAATAAACTTTGTTCCTTTATTTCGCCCTGCCGAAGTTGCTCGAATGGTCCCATTCATTTTTTCAACCCAGCGTTTGGCAATATAAAGACCTAAACCAGATGAGCTTTCACCACCTGTGGGTTGCGCTGAAAGACGCGCATATCGACTAAATAATCGATCAAAGTCTGATTCAGTTAATCCTTGTCCTGTATCGCACACTTCAATCTTGATCTGATTGTTTACTTGTAAAAGATTTATTGTAATTTCGTGTTCTGGATAAGAAAATTTTATCGCATTGGATAAGATATTTTCTAGTACTAGGGCAAGTTTATTGGGATCACCTTCGATAGTTAATGGTGAATCAGGCTGATGGAAAGTCAACGTAATGCTTTTTCGGTTTGCATGCACTAAATTGTCGCTGATGACTTGAGAAATAAATGGATTCAGGTGAATATATTTGGTGTTAATTTCAGACTGCCCCAAATCAAGCTCCCCTGCTTCTAGGAGCAAGTTGATGATGTCTAACATGCGAAAGCTTAAACGCCTAATTTTCTCAATGTATCCAATTGCCTTATTCTGAGATCCAAGTTCAGTTCTAAATTCCAATAAATCAGTATTGAGTGTGATACCCGTGATGGGTGTTTTTAAATCATGAACAACGACACCAAGCATTTCTTCTTTTTCTGTTAGCAAACCGCTGAGCTTTTCATTTAACTGAGTCAGCTCAACATTTTTCAATCTATAAATTTCAGCTGCTTGCGCTTTCTGCTTCCTTTCAAAATCAAAGATTTCTGCTTCATGTTTGGCTTTTTGAAGATCAATTTTTGCCGTCTCAACTTCGGTGATATCAACAGCTTGAAAAAAGACTTGTGGGATTTTACGACGATATAACAAGGAGAATTTGCAGTATAAAATGGCTTTTCCTCCCCCAGCTTTTCTGATATTTAAAATCGTTTTTTGTGTAATACCAGTTCTTCGTAAGTTATCTGTGAGTTCATTTGCAAGCCCTAAATCAATCTCATTGACAAAGAAGTAGCTGCTTTTGCCCAAAACATCCTGCCTCTGCACTTCAAGCAATTGAAGGGTTGCATTATTCAGGTCAATGATTTTCCCATTTTCATCAAAGATTGCTGATGGGATTGGCGCATTATCAAATAGTTCACGAAACAGTCTTTTATCCTCACGGATTATTTTTAACTGATTTTGGAATCTTTGTTCTCGATATTTAAATCCAAAGTATATTGGGCAATAAATAAGTATAGAAATGATTAGCGCCTGCAAAAATTCAGTGTTGAATAGTTCTGAGCGTGTGAGCGCTAAAAAAGGAAAAGAGATGCACAAAAAAAATATACCAAAAATAGTGGCTTCTCTTGGAGATTGGAATGCCCCGATAAGCATCACTGCAATAATAAGCGTTCCAATAAAATAATCATTTTGGAAATTAGTGCCAAGATTACCAATCAACCCTGCTATTCCAATTCCTGATCCTAAAATATAAATCGCGTGACCAGGTAATAATTTCATTAGGGCAATGCGTGCTAGTAATGTTGAAACTAAAAATATTCCGACAGCAATATAATCTGCAGTTGTGAAATATCCGCCGATGCTGTTTGAATAAGAGCCGATGATTATTGCTAGGATGCCTAAATTTAGAGCAAGAAAAATCACCTTTGAGACGGCATTAGATTTTATTTGTTCGTTGGGTTCTGAGTGTATTGTGGGATCAACCCAAAATCGAAGATACTTCACCATGTTCCTATTTTAGAGTTGAATCTAAAATCAATACATGGGTGGATTGGGGGATGAGCTTTTGACTATAGCTGTCCTATTGAATTCATCATTTTCATGCTTGATTCAATTTCGTTAGCCATCGCTAGACGCCCGGGTTTCATGACGTCGCGAACTTCGGTTGTTTGGGGATTTACTTTGAGCTCGTCGTAAACGGCCGTCATGAAAGCTCGCCTCACTCGAGATGCTACATTCATCTTGGCAATACCTAACTTGATAGCCTGTTGAACCTGATCTTCAGGAATGCCGGTCCCACCGTGTAAGACAATTGGCTTTTGGGTACTTTGCTGAATTTCTTGGAGCCGAACCATATCTAACTTAGGCTCTTTGAGATAGAAACCGTGTGCATTCCCAATAGCGACGGCGAGGGCATCAACGGCCGTTTCTTTGACAAAGCGTGTCGCTTCACCCACATCGCTCATCGAGGCATCCTGTTCACTAACGGTTAGATCATCCTCAACCCCTTGAATACGACCTACTTCCCCTTCTACCGAAACACCGACAGCATGGGCTGCACGCACGACCTCTTGTGTAATGCGTATGTTCTCATCGAGAGGGTGGTGTGACCCGTCAAACATAACGGATGTGTAACCGGCTCGAATACACTGCATGGCCATTTCAAATGAATCCCCATGATCTAGATGCAGCACAATCTGGGCATTATGTTTTTTGGCCAAAGATTTGGCCATGGCTACGGCAACCTTTGGTCCTAAATAGCGTGCTTCGGCTGATGAAGTGGAAACAATGACCGGTGATTTGAGCGAAACGGCCGTTTGAATCACGACCTCCATCATCTCAAAATTGGCAACGTTAAATGATCCAACCGCATATTTATGGATCATGGCATGGGAGAGTAAGGGTTTGAGGGATACAAGCATTGTTTTGGGGATCGGGGATCGGGGATCGGATGACTATCTACTGATCCCCGATCCCCGGTCACTACTCCTTCCAATTAATTGGCAACGTCATCTTATTGGCATCCCAATTATCTTTAATCCATGTGGTGTCGGGGTCTTCAAATGGTTTGTAATCTCTTTCCTCATGTGTTGGTTCACCAGCGAGATAATTGAGGAAGTAGACATTTGACCCAGGATTGGCGGCAGCAGGATGGAAGCCTTGAGTGACGAGTACACAGTCACCGTGACTTGCAGGAATGACTTCATCAAAATCAATGTCCGTGCGATAGTTACGATGGAAAGCTGTCCCTGTTTCGGGTTGAATACGATAGTAGTATGTTTCTTCAAGATAAGGTGAGCCACCAACGCGATCATGGCTATGGGGAGGCCACCCTGACCATGAGCCTCCAGGCACGTACACTTCAAATAGAATAAGCCGCTCTGCGGGAAGTGGCCAAGCTAAGGTGTGATGCACTTCACGAACAGCGGGACCACCGCCTCGAACTTCCACTTTTTGCTCATCGGGGGCAAACATTCGGACTGGGTATTTCCCTTCGGCAGGAGCACCACCCAAAGCAAACTCAAAGGATTCCGTTGCTTTAACATCAATCGTGTGTCCAGGCGGCACATAAAGCACATGCGGCATTTGTGTGAATACATCTTCGCGGGACACTGACCAATTTTGATCCGCCACTGATAAGTTGCCTGTCCCTTTTAAAGGAACAAGAGCAACTTCATCACCGTTCGTCTCTTCTTGATACGTTTCTCCAGGTTGTAATTTGATGATTCGGAATGTTAAGTAATCCCAACCTGCTGATTCGCGGGTAATATCCATCACCCGTTGTTGACTATAGTCTGATCGAATTCGATGTTTCATGGTTCTCCCTACTTATTTCTTTCTTCTAAAAACGTCTCTACATCTTCCAATGTAGGCATCGCTTCAGCACAGCCATGTCGGGTGACAACAATGGCACCGCAGGCATTGGCAAAACGGCCACTATCTTCCCAGCTTTTTCCATTCGTTCGAGAAAAGATTAAGCCACTCGCAAAAGCATCTCCTGCGCCAACAGTATTCAGCACTTCAACGGGGAAACCTACTACATCGATGGGGTCTTGGCCAGATTGGAAAAAGGTGACGCCATCTTTGCCGCGCTTGAGAACAATGGTTTGATTAACGGCCGTATCTTTTACCTGTGCTTGAATCCATGCTTCTACAGCCTGTTTCTCTTCTGCAGTGACGGCTTCATTGCCGTGCCAGCCATCAGGTTCGCGGTTAATAGCAGCCCACAGCTCTTCTTCTGTACCAATGATTACATCCACCATGGGCATGATTCGGCGCATAGTCGTGCCATAAGCCATCGTATGTGTCCATTGGTCAGGGCGCAAATCAAGATCCAAATAGGTGGTACAGCCAGCTGATTTGGCAGCTTCAGCCGCATAAAACGTGGCATCTGCACAAGTCCCGCGACTGAGCGCGGTTCCTGAAATCAAAAATGCTTTGGCTTGAGTGAGGTCAGGAATGTCATCAATGTTGATCCAAATATCAGGTGGATTCTCACGATAAAAGAGGAGAGGGAATTCGCTAGGTGGTTTAACGCCCAGCAGGGCTAAACTAGATAATCCTGGCTTACGAGGAATGAGTGATGTATCAACCCCTTTTCGCTCCAGATATTTAATGATGAAATCTCCAACAAGATCATTGCCAACGGCCGTTAATGCCGCCGAGTTTAAGCCAAGCTGGGCTGTACCAATTGCGATGTTGGTTGGACTTCCTCCCACCTGCGCCGCAAAGGATTCTGTATCCACAAAATCTGCGCCAATTTGCATTGAAAACAGATCCATATTGGATCGGCCAATTGTGATGAGATCAAACACTGCGTTGTTCTCCTTTCTCTAACTTACTTCTTGCTTCTTGGACTTAAATTTCCCGAATATCTTCCCAAGCACCGCTATCCCAAGAGCGCATCATCGCGTCGTGTACTTGGGCAAATTGGTAAGCTGACTTAAAGCTAGGCTCAAGCTGCTGGCCTTCTGCGATTGATTTTAAGAAGTGGTGTGCTTCAATGACTTTTAGATCATCATAGCTCATATTGTTTGCAGGACCTGGTTGAAATCTGGAATAGAATGGCAACTCAGGAGATGCCAAAATGCGTACATAGCCATCGTGAGCGATGGTGCTATCTGGCATGTAGATCTCCATCTCATCCATCGTTTCAAAATTCCACTTAATGGCCCCTTTAGTGCCATAAATCTCAAACCGATTTTCAACTTTTGGACCAAAGATGGCGCGGCTAATTTCAAGCGTACCGTGAGCCCCATTTTCAAATTCCACCATGGCCCCTACATAATCTTCATTGGTTACTTCACCCGTTGGGTCGCCCGGCTGCCCTTTGGAAAAGTGGGTGCCACGTCCAGGAACGGGCAACGGCCGTTCCGTCACAACGGTTTGCTTGGTGCTCGTGACGCGTGAAATGGGGCCAACTAAAAATTGTGCCATATCTGCTGCATGGGGCATCAAATCACCTAAAGCACCGGTGCCAGCTTGTTCTTTTAAGAAGCGCCAGTTGAGCATACCGAGCGGATCTGAGGCGTACATGGCAAAGAAACGGCCGTAATAGTTCGTAATTTCACCGAGCTCACCACTATCGATTAGATTTTTCGCATATTGAACGAGTGGAACCCAACGATAATTTAAACCTGTAAATGTAATCAAACCGGCTTCTTCCGCTGCTCGGTAACAGGCAGCCACATCGTCAGGCAATACCCCGATAGGCTTTTCACACATGACGTGCTTTCCAGCTGCAATGGCAGCTAAGGTCATTTCACGATGTAAGAAATTAGGAGAAGTAATATTGACAGCTTCAATTTCTGGATGATTGATCACATCCATCCAGTTTGTTGATGTTTGCTCAAACCCAAAGCGAGATTGTGCCTCTTCTAAACGACTCTCAACATTGTCAGCACACATGACTAATCGGGGCCGAATGCCGCTATCATAAAATCGGTCTTGTATCGATGAATATGAACGAGAATGAACGGTTCCCATCCAACCCATGCCGATAACGCCTACATTGATTGTTTTCATAGTTACTCCGTAAGTTAAGTGTAGAGGTTAGAGTTTGGAGGGAGGTAACTGCAAAGATTCTGGGTTTGAATATTTGACCTCAACATAGGTAACTTCCCCTCGTCAGATGCCTCTTAATCCACTACGCTTTATCTTTACTCTTCTTTATCCTAAAGTCCGATGGACCGCAAATAGTCCCGGTTTCGTTGTGCGCTTTCAAAAGGAGATCCCATACCAGGGAGAACATCTTGCTCTACAACGATCCAACCGTCATAGTTAATATCTTGAAGGGCTTGATAGACGGCAGGGAAGTCTACAGCACCTTGGCCTAGCTCGGGGAATACCCCTTGACCAATCATATGTTGATAACCCCAGCTATTTGCGTCAGCATTTGCAACCACATTGGCATTGAAATCTTTGAAATGAACGTGACCAATTCGATCACCGTGCTTGCGAATTCCTGCCGCAGGGTCACCTTGGCCTAGCATGTAATGGCCTGTATCAAAGACCATCCCTATTAAACTTGGGTCTGTTAGACTTAAAAACTTTTCAATTTCTTGGTGTGTTTCAACATAGGTTGCCCCATGATGATGAACAAGTGAACGGAGCCCTGTTGCTTCTTTGACTGCTTTCGCAACTTTGGCTGCACCAGATGTGTAGACATCCCAACCGGCATCATCAAGCATCATTTCAGCCGTAACTCGTCCTGAATGATCATGACGGAGAGGTACTGTGCTGTGGTCATCGCCAATGATGATGTAGCAATCTTGCCCTCCAACTGCTGCCAATAATTCTGCCGTTCTTACCGCTGCATCAACACCTGCCTGATGGTAATCTGCATCATATAAACGAACGGAAACCCAAGAACCAACTAATTGTAGATTTCGCTCTTCAAGCTGCGGGATCAAAATTTTGGGATCAGTAGGCATAAACCCCCAATCTCCCAGCTCTGTCCCCACATAGCCCGCGGCTGACATTTCGTTAATCACATCAAGATAGGTCTTGCTTTGTTCGCCTTCAGTATTTTCAATTACGCCCCATGAACAAGGGGCATTGGCTACTTTAATCATTTCGTTTTACTCCATGGAGAAGAGAGAAAAGAGTAGAGAGAAGAGAGCTACACTTTTGCCAACTGTGTTAACATGGCAGACAACTCATTTGCTTCCTCATAAAGCTTTTTATACGTTTCTTTATTAAGGAAACCTCTTTTTCCCGTTATCACTAATAGACTTATGACCTCATATACAGAGCCCTTAGAAATCCGATAAAAATAAGCGGCCTCTTTGGGATTATCTCGCCCAACTCCCTCTGCAATATTTGTTGGGACGCTTAGTGATGCTCTTCTTAACTGTTCTCCAATTGAAAATTGATACTCTTTTGGCAATGATTGAGCAATATCAAACACTTCATTTGCCCATTCAATGCCACGCTTCCAAACATCTAATCTCTCAAATTTAAAAAACCCCACAATATTTCACCCACCAAAACTGAACCATTTCAAAAGAAACGCGATTTCTCTTCTCTTCTCTTTTCTCTCCTCTCTTTTCTTTTGTTTAGAATTGACGGCTCCACTCTTTTGGCCAACGTTCGACAACGACTTTTGTTTGCGTAAAGAATTCGACTGCGTGGCTAGATTGGCCGTGTAGAGTGCCAAAAAAGCTGTCTTTCCATCCGCTAA
>JANQSK010000236.1 GCA_028284105.1 Anaerolineae bacterium | reverse complement strand
AATTCCCTGTTCCCATGCTACTTCTGTCCAAATTGATGAGACGTCCAACAATTTTGCCAAGCGAGACATGGGACAAGTGCTCATCATCGATGATGAAGAATCCGTCCGAATGGTCGCGTCTGAGATTTGCGAAATTTTAGGGTTTGATATCTTAACAGCTTGTGACGGTGTTGAAGGATTAGAACATTTCAAGAGACACCAGGAAACAATCAGCTTAATTTTATTAGATTTACAAATGCCAAGAATGGATGGGATCGAAACCTTGCACAATATTCGTCAACTTTGTTCAAATGTAAAAATCATGCTTTCATCAGGATATAGTGAAATTGATTACTATGAAAAAAGTGATGACGAAAATCTCATGTTCATTCAAAAACCATATACATTCAATACAATGCAAAAAGTGCTTCAGGATATTTATATAGTTCAGAATTAGTCCTCGGCAAAAAGTGAAGGATATTGTATCTTAGTAAGTATGAGCGAACCGATTATCACTTGCAATGACCTAGTAAAAATTTACAAAATCAATGACATTGAAGTATTAGCGCTTCAAGGGCTGGAATTCACCGTTAGACGTGGTGAAATGGTGGGCGTCGTAGGTGCAAGTGGTAGTGGTAAGACCACTTTGATGAATGTTTTAGGAGGATTGATTCGCCCATCTGCAGGCAAAGTGGAAGTCAATGGAAAAAACCTACTTAAGTTATCGGATAGAGCACTAGACCGATATCGACGTACAGAAGTTGGGTTTGTATGGCAACAAGGCGCTCGCAATTTAATCCCTTATTTAACGGCCGTTGAGAATATTGAGTTTCCAATGACACTCGCTGGGTACGGCGGTAAAAACGCCAAAGAATATGCCCGTGAGCTTTTAGACATGGTTGGTCTCTCTGAACGAAGTGACCATTATATTCAAATGTTATCTGGTGGTGAGCAGCAGCGTGTTGCCATAGCGGTGGCATTGGCAAATAAACCCTCCATTCTTCTTGCAGATGAACCCACTGGGGAACTTGATTCAAATACAGCGCTAACAATTTATAACATGTTCCGTAAACTAAATGAAGCATTAGATTTAACAATCCTCATCGTCAGTCATGATCCCAATATTGCGAAACATGTTGATAGAGTTGTGGCCATTCGAGATGGGAAAACGGCCGCGGAAACTGTCCGTGCGCGTCCACGCCCCGCTCAATCAGATTCTGATGAAATGGTCGAGGAAGAAGACGTTTTTGAAGAACTCACTGTATTAGACTCAGCTGGTCGCTTACAGGTGCCTAAAGAGTATCGCGAAGCATTGAAAATGAGCGATCGTGTCCGCTTGGAAATGACTGAAGCCGGCGTCTTAATCAAACCAATTGAACAAACGGCCGTTTCTCCACAAACAGAAAATAAAGAAACTTCTGCCCCAGATAACACCAAGCAGTCATGGCGAGACCGTTTATTTTCCAGAAAATCATAAATCAAACCCCAACAAAAAATATCAAAATAACGAAGCAAAATCAGGCTTAATGATTCTATGAACATCAAAAAAGCTGTCATCACAATAGCAGGGAAAGGTCAACGCACCCTTCCCTTGCAAACATTAATCGATCGAGATGGTACCGAAAAATCTGTGCTACAAATTCTTATTGAAGAGACACTTCATGCGGGAATTGAAGAAGTTGGATTAGTTATTCGTCCTGGGGACCAAGCGGCATTACTTGAAGTCGCTGGGTCTCATTCAGGACGACTTCATTTCATTGAACAACCTGAGCCTTTAGGGTATGGTCAAGCTATTTTGAGTGCAAAACCATTTGTGGGTGAAGACGCTTTTTTGCATTTAGTCGGTGACCATATTTACGTCAGTCGAAGTGATATCAGTTGTGCCCAACATTTAGTTAAAGTTGCTGAAAAGGAACAATGCGCAGTCTCCGCAGTACAGGCCACGCGTGAAAGTCTTTTGCCTTATTTTGGTGTTGTCGGGGGCAATCGGATAAAAGGGTCACAAGAGCTCTATTCCGTTGAAACGATACTTGAAAAACCAACTCCCACTAAGGCTGAACAGCAAGTCATGATCCCCGGTTTGCGCACGGGGCATTATCTTTGCTTTTTTGGAATGCACGTATTAACGTCAACCATCATGCCGATTTTGGAAGAGCTAGTTAAACAAGAAACGGCCGTTTCTCTTTCCGAAGCATTAAACACATTGGCACAAAAAGAAAAAGTGCTGGCTCTCGAAAAAAATGATTGGCGATATGATCTTGGTGCTAAATATGGTTTAATGACCGCTCAGATGGCACTTGCACTCAATGGCAATGACCGTGATTTAGTGCTGACCCAAATGGTTGAATTATTAGCCAATCGCGAAATAGGCGCATAAGTGGATTCAGTATGAGCACTCTCGTTCAAATCATCACCTCATCTGATCCCGCTATTCGAGACCAGTCTCTAGCGCAAATTTCTTTAACAACCTCACTAGAAGGGTTGCTCAAAGAATGTGATGCCTTAGATCAATTCAGACGTCAAAGTGACAATCTGTACGAAAGAGTTCGAGCCCTCTTTTTTCTTTACGCAATACACCGCTTCCATATTCCTTCAAAAAAAGCTTGCAATGAAAATGGACATATCCCGTTTCAAGGGTATGAACATTTATTAAACCGACGGTTTGAGGAAGCAATCAATCTCTTCTTAAAAACCCAAGAAACCGATGGTTCCAACAAAAGCATTTCATCAGCCTTAGCCACGGCTTATCACAGTCTTGGATTTCAAACGTTAGCTGACCAAGTTCGTAAAAGTGTTCGAACTGTACGGGGTAATCAATGGATGTTTCGCACGGGTCATGCTGATGATCATCCCTTACGAATCCGTCCTGAGTTATTAGTGACAACCAACGAGCTTTTTCCCATTTTGAAAGAAACGACTCCTGTTCGTATGGATTTAACCCATAGTGGCTGGAGCGACATCTTCTTTCTTGGCATGGACTTCCCTGAGGGCGCTCGTGTCATTAATGTATCTATTGATCTTGCGGTGCGTGGCCGAGAATCAACACCCAAACCACCAGTAGAAGCCTATTTCCGGGTCATTGATGAACCTGTCATTAGACTAGCAAGTGTTGATTTGAATGCAACGGCCGTTATAACAACCATTGAAGAGCTATTTGACTTTGCGCGAGATTATTTAGGCTTACTCAAAGCGGCCATTATTGCGTCTGGCATTATTCCTCCAGGTATGGAAGGGTCAGAGCAACCATTAAGCAATGTTTTGAAAAAAGTCATTGGTTCAGGCAAAGGATTCGAACTAATCAGCAAGGTCAATGATATTCCTAAAGGTTCACGACTCGCTGTCTCAACAAATCTTCTAGCCTGTCTCATTTCGGTATGTATGCGTGCAACAGGGCAAGCTGAATCCCTCACAGAGGGTTTATCTGAATTGGAACGTCGATTAGTCGCAGCCCGGGCCATCTTGGGTGAATGGATTGCTGGTTCTGGTGGCGGTTGGCAAGATTCGGGTGGCGTTTGGCCCGGTATGAAAATGATTCACGGTGAACATGCTGGCGAAGGAGACCCAGAGTGGGGTGTGAGCCGAGGTCGGCTATTGCCTTCTCATCATATCTTGAATCGAGAAGAGGTCTCATTAAAAACACGTCAAGCGCTTCAAGATAGTCTTGTCTTAGTCCACGGTGGCATGGCACAAGATGTTGGGCCCATCTTGGAAATGGTCACAGAAAAATACCTGCTTCGCTCTGAAAAAGAGTGGAACGGCCGTAAAAAAGCGATCACCCTATACGATCATGTCATTCAATGTTTAAAAGACGGACATATTCAAGAATTAGCCAAAGCGACCCATCAAAACTTTCATGGACCTATCCAAACCATCATTCCTTGGGCAGGCAATCGCTATACCGATATGCTCATCGAACAGGTTGAGCAACAATTTGGAGAAGATTTTTGGGGATTCTGGATGCTTGGTGGCATGGCTGGGGGAGGCATGGGCTTTATTTTTGCACCTCATCGCAAATTGGAAGGGCAATCAGCCTTGCAAAAAATCATGTCTGATACCAAGAAGGTATTAGAAACGGCCGTTCCATTTGCAATGGAACCTGTAGTTTATGATTTCGAGATCAATGAAAACGGAACATGGGCAACGTTACTATCAGGCAATCAGGCTCTAATGCCTGCTCAATATTACAGTTTGACTGTTCCCACTTTGCTCCGTCAAGATAGCCATCAGCTCTCGCCACATCGTCGTGCTGAGCTTGATTATTTTGGAGAGGCCTGTCGAACCCAACCTG
>JANQSK010000995.1 GCA_028284105.1 Anaerolineae bacterium | reverse complement strand
AACTTGGCTCATACTTGCAAAATATAAACCTTCAATTGGCGTATGTCGTGCGGGAATATTGCGGGAATGATTCAAGAGTGGAACTGGCTGCGCATATTTCGCTCGAAATAGCCAGCTTTGCCGGATCCAATCCCTCGAAAAAGAAGGATTAATGGATTTCAAAGCATTAGCAAATCGCGCTTCTAGTTCATCCTTTGACAGGGTCATGTATTCATGCTCTGGCACAACATAATCCCCACAATAAATAAGGTGATCATCGTTGTAATTCTTCTTATCAATAAAGTTAGTATGTTCAACCAAGGCTAAAAATGGGATTTTGTTGTTAGATTTGTCTGGTAAATTAGCAGGGATATTTAACCAATAGGTTTTATCGTCAAGCAATGATTGTTTCAAAGCGAGCGTCATCACAACAGCCCCCATGCTTTTAAGCTTGAGAAGTTGATCAAGATATGCGCTTGGCAGCGATGGAGCCATCTTACTTAACAAATGAGGTGAGGTTGTTGTAAGTACTTTATCAAACTCAAATTCGCTTTCTGCGGTACTGATTTTTAGTTTGCCAGATTCTAATTTACTGATGTTTGTCACAGGACAGTTTAGATGAAGCGTAACCCCTTGATTCTGAACAACGGCCGTTAATGCTTCAACAAATGCTTGAAAGCCCCCTTCAAAATAGCCTAGCTTCATGCTCCGAACGTGTAAACGAGCCCACATCCACGCCATGTTGACATCTTTGTAATACGGGCCAAATTTTCCAATAAGAATAGGCTGCCAGAGCATCTTGTGGATTTTCTGTCCGTACCACTTTTGCAACCAAGAATCGGCCGTGACTTTTTCAAGTTGACGCCATGGCCTCGTAAAACGTAAATATGCACTCACAAAACCATAACGAGCTACATCAATCCAATTAAATCCAGGAAAAGTTATCCATCGAATGGGTGAATCAAATGGCACAATTTTATCGTTGTAAATAACTGATGTAATTGGGCGAGGGAAAAAGAGTTTCTCACTCACCCCAATTTCTTCTGCTAAGCCTATGATTTCATTATCTGATTCAAAAATGTGATGGTAAAACTTCTCAAGGGGCCATTGCCAGGTTTCATCTTTAAATCCATTTGCTAACCCACCGGATTGCTCAGATGCCTCAAAAATGGTTACGTCATGGCCTGCTTTTGAAAGATCAAAAGCAGCCGAAAGGCCAGCTAATCCTGCACCAATGATGCCAATTCTCATGCGCGAGCCTCACTTTCCGCCATTTGAACTGCCTTACCAAAATCAGACCAGCTTAACCCTTCTCGGAACATATAAAATGCGCCAAGTAAGGTGATTGGAAGCCACAAGGCGATATGCAAAACAAGTGTATAAGGTGTGGCAATATCTCGTGGTACACCATATTCTTCAAGCACCGCAATACCAGGTGCATCAAATGTGCCAACATACCCAGGGGCTGTTGGAATTGTGGTTGCTAAATTAACAACGCCGTTCATGAGCATCAGTGCAAAGAATGTCACTGTAAAATCAAAGGCTTGCATAACAAACCAATATTTCACCGTTTCAAGAAGCCAAATAATGACAGAAGTAAAAAAGATCATCAATACATTTCTAAAGTTTCTAAGTGATTCCAAGCCGTTTAAAAAACGCTTGGTAAAATCAATGATTGGGTCTTGTAGTCGCTGAGGTAAAAATGTAGATGCAACCCATTCGGCAATACGTAAAAAGGTGTTTGGAAAAGCAGCAATTGTGAAAAAGATAATTAAGGCTGTAAAAAAGGCGATACTCGCAAAAATAACTGTTTGCTGAATTCGTTGACCAGGGATTGGTGCAAAAGGCAACGCTGCAAAAACAAACATCAGCATAACAAGCCCATCAAACACGCGCTCGACAACAACGGTTGCCAAACTGGCCCCCATTGGAATATCTTCACGCTGTTTTAAAACATATGATCTTAACACTTCACCGGCGCGCAATGGATAAATGTTGTTACCCATATATCCAATGACAACTACAGGGAAAAGCCGAGCAACTGGAATGTGCTTCAACGGCCGTAACATGAAATCCCATCGCCATGTTCTTACCCATACGCCAACAAAATAGACACCAACACTGGGAATGAGCCACCAATAATTGGCGTTTTGGGCATTACCCCACGCTTCCTCAAAATCTAGCCCTCTAAATGCTATCCAAAGAAAAACGGCGCTAATAATAACGCCAATCCATACCTGCCATCTTTTCAAATTTGCTAACCTATTTTTTAATTATCAACCGGTTTAAGAGAAACGAAGCTCCTGCTTTGAATAAAACGGCGGCTATAAACTTCGTTTCCTCAAGGTTCTGAAGCTTATCTCTAAAAGGGTTATCAATTTAGAAACTTCGGAACGCTTATAATTACGTTGACTGTAATAAAATCGACTTGCATATATGCTTACCTTATACACAGAAAACAAATGCAAACCGCAATTGTACCATTCTCCCAAATGGCTCCAACAAACCCAATGTAGGTATAAATCTTCATTGCGATTCTTAATATCTCAATAATACTTGATATGAACACGGTTACGGGTGAGAAAAACCACTCCTAAAAAAGAATTATTGAATGGATATTTTTCAAGGCCAAAGCGGTATCGAAAAGCTTGAAGAGCAAATGCAACGGCTGGATATGCTTAATGAGTATGCCCTGCGGTTAAGCCAAGCCAACACGTGGAAAATGGCGTTTCATTTCTCATACCAATATGTAGAAGACATTATCGGCTGCGACCGATTTAGTATGGCCCTGATAGATGACAATCAAAAAGAGTGGACAATTTATGCTATTCAAGGCCAAGAGCATTTACGTCCTGTAGGGACAGGTATGGCCGTAGCCAACTCACCTATTGAGTATGTGTTAACACATAAAGAAATTTCATTAATCAATGACACATCTCAATCGACTTACCCAATCGTACAGGAAGCTATGAAAAATGGCGTAAAATCTTTGATGAACGCCCCCATTTTTGTAAACACTAAAATTATTGGTACCCTAAATATTTCCTCAGGTACGAAAGACGCCTTTCAGCCAATACAAAAAAAGCTTCTCCATCAAATCGCCACCCTTCTCTCCAAAACTCTAGAAAATATTCAACTATTAGAACAAACTGAACTAGCCTTATCAGAATTAGACTTAGCCAACAAGGTCGTTGAAAAAAGTCCTGTTGTGATACTTCAATGGAGCGCAAGTAACGAAAATAAACTTCACTACATATCACAAAACGTTGAAATTTTTGGTTATCAGGCCGACTATTTTTATTCTGACGATTTTACGCTGTCTAAGATCATTTTTGAGGATGATATTCCTCCGTTAAACGCCACTATCAAAAAGAATGTTTTGGCAGGTATTGATGATTTTACGGTTGAGTTCCGCTTAATCATGCCAGACTCATCCCTTAGATGGGTAGAAGAAAAAATAACTGCGATTCGTAGCAACGGCCGTGTTGTCCAGTTTCAAGGTGTTCTTTTTGACATTTCAGAGCGCAAGCAGATGATGGCCGAATTGGAAAAAGCAAAAGAAGAGGCTGAAATAGCTGCAAAGGCCAAGAGTGAATTCCTAGCCACAATGAGTCATGAAATCCGGACACCAATGAATGGCGTGATTGGCATGACCAGTTTGCTCAATGATACGAAGCTAACAGGCGAGCAACAAGGTTTCGTAGATATTATTCGAAGTAGCGGTGAATCGTTGCTTACTATCATCAATGACATTCTTGACTTTTCAAAAATCGAATCTGGAAAATTAGAGTTTGAGCACCAACCCTTCAATTTATTGCAAAGCCTTGAAGATGCGATGGATTTAGTGGCAAAATCAGCCTATGACAAGGGCCTTGAAATCATTTTGTATTTTGATGTCAAAAACGTTCCCAAATGGATCAAAGGTGACATCACGCGCATTCGTCAAATTATGGTTAATCTGCTTTCGAATGCCGTAAAATTTACAAATGAGGGTGAAATAACCATTCGAGTTGAATTTGACAAACCAAACAATGAACTCCATTTTTCAGTAAAAGACACTGGCATTGGCATTCCTGCAGATCGGATGAATCGGCTTTTCCAATCATTTTCACAAGTGGATTCCTCAACAACACGTCGATTTGGAGGCACAGGCCTTGGCTTAGCAATAAGCAAACATCTCAGTAAATTGATGGGTGGAACCATGTGGGTTGAAAGTAAAGAAAATCAAGGGTCTACATTCCATTTCACCATCAAAACGACAGTCGTTCAAAACAGTAACATCCCGGTTGAGCAAGCCCTTGAGAAAATTTCCGACTCAATTTTAAAAGGAAAAAAGGTGTTGATTGTTGATGATAATCAAGCCAATCGCGAATTATTGCATCACTGCTGCAAAAAATGGGATATGGTATCGATGCAAACAGATTCGGCGATTCATGCAATTCCAATTATCAAAGAGAATCAAGATATTGACCTCATCTTCTTAGATTATCAAATGCCGGAAATGGATGGGTTGGCCATGGTCCAACAGCTTAAGAAAGAAAATATTCCAATACCACCAACAATTTTATTAACTTCTATTCACTCACTTGATGTGAAGGAAGAGGCTGACTCTCTCAACATCGATGTGTTTTTAAGAAAACCGATTCGTATTTCGAATCTATTAAATTCCGTCTTATCTCTTTTTGCACAAGATAATTCGACACCTCAATCAATTACACCTAAAAAATCCGTGGATTTTGATAAAAACACGGCCGTTAATTTCCCACTCAGAATACTTCTTGCGGAAGACAATCTCATCAATCAAAAAGTGGCAGAGCGCACCTTAGACCGGCTGGGATATCAAATCGATATTGTGGCCAACGGAAAAGAGGCCGTTGATGCCACAATTCGACAACAATACGATCTAATTCTCATGGATGTTCATATGCCGGAAATGGATGGGTTGGAGGCGACCCGTCAAATTCAGTCACTCGTGCCTGCCCAAAAACAACCGACAATCGTTGCCCTTACCGCAGGCGTTATGGCGAAAGACAAAGCGCGATGTTTAGAAGCAGGTATGCATCAATTCTTATCTAAGCCTTTCAAAGTGCAAGACATCATCTCAATCATTAAAATGATTAATTAACTTCCAAAACGAAAATTGTCGAATTATCCCCTAAATTTTGCTCAACTTTTTTGTAAAACAAATCATTTATCAACAAAATATGCTTTTTTTCATTTGAAGCCCCAATTTCATCAATTTGCCTTTATTTATGCTGGTTGACGCCCATTTTTTTTGTGATACGATTCTGCGCATCATGAATAATTTAATTCGATTCAACCGCCGCTTTTACCGCCGTAGCCAGACCATAGGTCTGGATTTTTAGGTTGTTTCGAAAATAACGAAACCTACAAACCGCTAGGCCCATACAGAACTCGGGCCTAGCGGTTTTTTTTTGCCTGAGTGCTGGGGCTTAGGTGAAAATCAAGAAAAGTCTTGAAAAAGATTTGGCAAAATTTTGATTTTCACTGGGTACATTTCACATTGATAACCTGTTTTATTTCAAGGCGATTTGTGAAATGTACATAAGCATAGGAAAAGGAAATCAAAATGATTAAAGCAGGAATATTTGGGGGAACTGGATACACCGGATTTGAATTAGTCAAAATATTACAAAAACATCCTAGTGTGGAAATCAATTTCGCAACCTCAAAGTCATTTGCAGGACAAACTCTAAACGAGATTTATCCTTCTGCGCCAAACCTGACACTTATTGACGGAGATGAAGCGCCACTGGATTCAATTGATGTGGCATTCTTGTGCTTACCCCATGCGGCAGCAGCCGAAACGGCCGTTAAGTGTCTTAATGCAGGTGTTCGCGTTGTAGACTTGAGTGCAGATTTCCGGATCAAAGATGTTGACACGTACAACAATTGGTATAACCATCAGCATCCTGCTCCGCATCTATTGGAAACGGCCGTTTATGGGTTAACAGAATGTGCTCGGGAAGCATTGCCCAATACGAACCTTGTTGCAACACCGGGGTGCTACCCAACCAGCATTTTATTGCCTCTCATGCCAATTCTGCATAGTCGATACCACATTGCGTCACCCATTATTGCTGACGCGAAGTCAGGTATTTCAGGAGCAGGCCGAACACCTAAACAAAACACCCATTTTGTCGAAGCATCCAACAATTTTTCCCCCTACAAAATCGGTCGTACCCATCGTCATCTTCCAGAAATTGAACAAGTGATGAACTGGTGGCGACCCAACAGCCCACAACTTATCTTTTCCCCCCACTTGCTACCCGTTCCAAGAGGCATATTATCCACCATATATGTAACGTTGAATGAAGCCCCTAATGAAGCAGAAGTCCGTGAGCTTTACGGCCGTTATTACCAAGACGAATCATTTGTCAATGTATTACCCGAAGGCCAATTAGCTACGCTTGCTCACGTCACCCATACGAACAAATGCGTGATTGGCATTACAGTCGCGGGCAATAGCCTCATTTTGTCTTCGGCAATCGACAATTTACAAAAAGGGGCTGCTGGGCAAGCGGTGCAAAACATGAACGTCATGTTTGGATTCGATGAAACCTCAGGGTTGATTTAGTAGAAGATTTTAAAGGGAAAAATAATGCACGTACTTAAAATTTCCGGAAATGATTTACATGATGAAGCGTATTTAGCCAGCTTTGCCCAAACGGTCGCTAAATTATCCCATCCCACAATTATTGTTCATGGAGGTGGCAAGGCAATTAGTGAACTGCAAGGTCAGCTCAACTTAAAAACAGAGAAAGTCGATGGACTCCGAGTAACTGATGCGAGCACTTTAAAAGCCACAGAAATGGCCCTTTCAGGACACGTTAATAAGCTAATCACAAAAGCATTTATCCAAGCAGGCATACAAACGATCGGCTTAAGTGGTGTTGATGGTGGCATTTTGAAATGTCTAAAAAAAGAACATCCGTCTGCAGATTTGGGCTTCGTGGGAGAAATCTATAAGGTCAACATTAAATTGCTTCAGCAACTCATGGGAACAGGTTTGACGGTTATTTTATCTCCAATTTCTTTAGGGGATGACGGTCACTCGTACAATGTCAATGCTGATGAAGCCGCAACGGCGGTTGCCAACGCGCTCAATGCAAATCTACTAAGTTTTGTCTCCAATGTGCCAGGTGTGCTTGAAAACGGCCGTTTACACACTACCCTCACCATGAATCAAAGCGAACTGCTCATCCAAAATGGTGTCATCACCGACGGCATGATCCCTAAAATACGTGCCGTTCAAAAAGCGATGCAAGCCGGTATTCCTCAAACACAAATCATCAACTTAGAAGGGTTGCAGCAAGGTGTAGGAACCCGATTTTTGAATGGATAAGAATAAAATTAGTAACCTAAATATCGCATATAAGGTTTAAAAAGAAGAGAAAAATGGAAGCAACCACTATTATTCAAAACGAAGCCAATTACGTCCTCAAAACATATGGACGACCTGATGTTGTGTTTACTCATGGTGAAGGCAACTATTTATTTGATACGGATGGTAAAAAATATTTAGATTTCACTTCCGGCATTGCTGTCACCGTCTTAGGCCACAGCGATCCAGACTGGGTAACGGCCGTTACGCAACAAGCAACAAAACTCACCCACGTCAGCAATCTATACCACACTGAACCGCAAGCAACGCTAGCCAAAAATTTAGTCGATAACTCCTTTGCAGACAAAGTGTACTTTTGCAATTCTGGGGCTGAAGCTAACGAAGCAGCACTCAAATTTGCCCGAAAGTATGGCAAATCGATTCAAGAAGATGGGTCAAAAAATGAGATCATCTCCTTTACGGGCAGCTTTCATGGGCGGACCATGGGTGTGTTAGCCACAACTTATAAAGAACAGTATCGAGCCCCTTTTGAACCCCTTATGCCAGGTGTGAGCTTTTTGCCCTTTAATGATATTGACGCTTTTAAAGCAGCTATCAGCCCAAACACCTGTGCTGTCATCGTAGAACCCGTTCAAGGTGAAGGTGGCATCAATCCGGCAACAACTGAATTTTTACAAGCGCTTCGCGAAGGTTGTGACGAAAACGATGCCATTCTGATTTTTGATGAAGTTCAATGTGGATTAGGCAGAACAGGGACGCTTTGGGGGTATGAACTGTTTGGTGTTCATCCAGATATCATGTCACTCGCAAAACCCTTGGCAGGTGGTCTACCTATTGGGGCAACGTTGGTTAATCAAAAGGTCGCTGATGTGATGAAGCCGGGAGATCACGGGAGCACATTTGCCGCCGGGCCTCTCGTTTGTGCAGCCGCAAATGCAGTGTTTAACAAAGTAAATCAACCTGAATTTTTAACGGCCGTTCAGCAAAATGGTGCTTATCTCAAACACCGTCTGAAAACATTAGAGTCTGAACTCATCACCGAAGTGCGTGGTGAAGGCTTCATGGTCGGTGTACAGATGAAAACGGCCGTTGCCCCTCTTGTTGATGAAAGCCGA
>JANQSK010000218.1 GCA_028284105.1 Anaerolineae bacterium | reverse complement strand
GAAGCGCTCTACACCTATTGGTGGGTTCGTGGCTTCCCAGACCATATGGATTGGTCACATGGCAACAGCATGTGGATTGATGAGGAAGAAAACACCGTTCTGCTTTGCCTCCGCATCCAAGAAGCCATTTTAAAGATTGATCGCACAACTGGCGATATCGTTTGGATTTTGGGCGAGCACACCGATTGGCCAGAACATCTTCAAAGCAAGCTTTTGCAACCCATTGGAGACGTTCAGTGGCCATACCACATGCATACACCCTCAATGACACCAGACGGCAACTTTATGATTTTTGACAATGGCGTCTTTGGCGCACGGCCGTTTACAATGCCCCTTCCCCCATCAGAAACGTTTGGTCGGGCAGCAGAATATCGCATCGATGAAGAAAAGATGACCATCGAAGAAGTTTGGGCATCCGAGCAAAAAGGGGATCCAGACAACCTTGTCTCTTACGCCATGGGTGATGCTGACTACATGCCTCAAACAGGAAATGTGCTTATCTCTTATGGATTTAGCCTTTTCCCAGATGAGATTCGGGATATAAAGCCCACCGAATACAATCGCTGCACCCATTTTTCATCCAAAGCCCGTGTACGGGAAATAACCCACACATCACCTCCAGAAACAGTGTTTGATGTTTGGGTCATCAACGACACCCCCGGCGCCACCTTTGGCTGGGCCTGTTTTGGAGCTGAGAAAATTGATGGGCTTTTGGGATGATAATGAGTGTAATTGGGTAAAAAATAGTGCGTAGTGGGTAGAACGTAAAACCCCTGCGCACTACGCAATACGCATTTTTGAGAAGGAGATCTAATGAGAACGTATTACGAAATTGATTTAAATAGCCAAGAAATCACCGCTAAACAGTTAACTGGAAATGACATTGCCAAAGCAGGGCGTTACCTCATCGCCAAAACGTTGAATGAGCGAGGCGTCGCTACCGTTGATCCATTGGGTCCAGATAATCCGCTTATTTTTTCAGCAGGCCCTTTTGCAGGCACCACCTTTTCAAATGCCAATCGCATCAGCGTGGGTTGTAAAAGCCCATTAACGGGTGGTGTCAAAGAAGCCAATGGGGGCGGTACTTTCGCCTACGCAATGGGGCGACTCGAAATTTCGGGCTTCACCCTCAACGGCCAATCGGATAATTGGACCGTTATTCACTTCCATAAAGATGGCAAAATCACATTTGATGATGCGTCTCCTTATGTGGGTAAGGACACATATGAAGCCGCCAAACTTCTTCATGAAAAATATGGCAAAAAGGTGAGCCTTGGGCTTTGTGGTCCTGTGGGTGAATATCAAGGCTTATTGGCTGGTATCAACTTTAGTGACCAAGAGTTACGGCCGTCTCGTTTAGCAGCCCGTGGTGGCGTAGGGGCCGTGATGGGAAGCAAAAAAGTAAAGGCGATCGTGATCGATCTGCACAAAATGCCCCCACTTATGGACAAGAAAAAGACGCTCGGTGCAGTCAAAGAGTACGCCACATGGGTGCGCGAAGACCCTGTCATTCAAGCGACATTTAACCCCATCGGCACCATGAGCATGGGAGATTACACCAATCACGTCGGTGGCATTCCCGTCAACAACTTCACCAGCGGCACTCAACAAGAAGACCCCGATAAGCCATTCATGATGGGGGGCGACTACATCACCGAACTCAACAATTCTCGCGGAGGTAAACACACGCATGCCTGTATGCCTGGCTGTCTCATCCAATGCAGCAATGTCTATGCTGACGAAAATGGGAACGAGATGACGTCACCCGTTGAATATGAAACGTTAGCACTGCTTGGCACCAACTGCGGTTTAACCCACCCTGATAATTTAGCCACCATGAACCAATATTGCAATGAGTTAGGCGTCGACACGATTGAAACCGGGGCGATGATTGCGGTTCTGATGGACTCAGGGTTGGCGCAATTTGGGGATGTTGATTTTATGGAGCACGTTTTCCAAGAGTTAAAAGCGGGCACTGAAAAAGGAAAGCTCTGGGCGCAAGGCACTTATCGAGTGGGCAAACATTACGGGCAGCACAGAATACCAACCATCAAAAAACAAGCCATCAGCGCCTATGATCCGCGCGTCATTGAAGTAACGGGCCTTTCCATGATGTCATCTGCACAAGGGGCCGACCACACGGCAGGAAATGTACCAAAGATTGATTCACGCGGTAAAGAGATCGATGAATTGAAGAAACTTAGCCTAGAGGCACAAATCGCATCTGCTGCCGTGGATTCCATCGGACTGTGTATCTTTGGACGCTCAGTGACCAATCCCAATATCGAATACATCACAGGGGCGATCAATGCCGCTGTGGGCAGCGATCTTGAATCTTCTTTTTACATGGAAATGGGTCGAGAGACATTGGAGCTTGAGCGTAAATTTAATGAAGCGGCCGGATTTGGGATAGAAGATGATGAACTGCCTCAATTCTTTTATGATGAACCGCTCCATCCGACTCAGCAAACGGCGCGATTCCATGCACCTGATGTACATGATATTTATGGGTGATTTGATAGCTTCACTTGACAACATCCAACCAAAATAATTGTCTCGCATTGGTAAAAGTTACATTTTACCAATGTTGATGATTAATTATTAAGGTTGCAGCGATTTCTCATCGTTACACTTTTTTTGTTGAGCGAATTAATGAACCCACTTCCTTCGAAATGACCACTTTTCCAAGGTTACGATTAAATAAAGGCGATTTTAAATCATGATTACAGCAAATATAGTTGATGTTGAACATGTTGAAGTTATCGCTTCACTTGTTAAGGCGCTGCTGATTGAGTTAGAGCCTGAAGCGAAGGACGAGCTTGAAGCAATGGATAT
>JANQSK010000202.1 GCA_028284105.1 Anaerolineae bacterium | reverse complement strand
TCCCAGCCCCCACCCTCACGATTTGCAATTAACCAATAGGTAAACACAAAATAATAAGGTTCAGCATTGGCCATATACCGATATTGCCAGCTTATCAACTGTGTTTCGACTGCTTTATCGGTGCTATATGAGCCCCCTTCCGTACCAATGATAGGCAGTGAACGGCCGATTCTGTTGCGCACAATTTCGTTATAGCTTCTAAATAGAAGGAAGCCACCTGGATCATCTAAGGCTCGCACCCCGTGATAGTTATGAACAGAAAGCCATGTATGATTCAGCAAATGCTCGTCCCCATTGTAAATAATGGCCCCCAACGTACGATCAAGGAAGTCAAAATGATCATATTCACCGCCGGGGCTTAAGGCAGCGATGCCAGGCAGTCCTCCGTTGGCAATAACCTCGCGAGCAGCAGATGCCCAAGTCAAGGCATATTGATTAGGGTTTGAAAAACCCTGAGGATTTTCAATATTCACATTGGGCTCATTGTAAAGTTGATAATAATAGACTCCTCTAGCGCGATAATGACGAACGAGTGCCCCCACATTGCCATCATAAGGTTGCACGCCTGAGCGAAATAAACGCATAACCGGCATAATGTTGTTCGCAACGAGCTTATCAACCAAATAGTCATTACTGCCAATATTGGTGCCATCATTTAAAAAGACAACCCATTTAATGTTCATACGCACCATTTCATCGACAAAGCGATCCACCACAGCTGGCTCTTGACTGACCGTTGGAATCCAGTGCATACCCCAACCGTTGTCATTTGGGGGTTTGGGGAAGGCTTGATACGGAATGATTTCACTTGGGCTATATTGATCGATGGGTTTAACAATTGGCGGTGTCTCTGTGGGCAATAATGGGGACGGGCTAGGGGTTGAAAAACGGAACCGTGTTGCGGTAAGGGTTGGGGGAATGGGTGTACGGGTCGGAATCACGGGTGTTGAGGTAAACACGGCCGTTTCCCCCTCTGCTACTGATGCACTTTCTAATACGGCCGTTACCTCTGTCTGCACTTCAACCTCAGGTGTAAATGTAGGCGGAACGGAACCAGGGGGAACGGTCGGCGGCAGCGTCGGTGTCGCTGTTGGTAAAACAGCAAGTTCTACTCGGGTTGGCAACACTTGGGCCGTTGATGGCTGGCACGCCATCAAGAACATTAACAATACCAATACAATCGTTTTTTTCATGCTTTATCGATAAAGATCAAATTCCTTTGGACGTACTAAATCAGTTGCTTTGCCCTCTGTCTGGGCATATGACAAGCCCCGAATGTGAACGACAGGAATCCCTTCTGAGCCGGGGCCCATCAAAAGATCGGCTGTAGCAGCAATTTCATCAGCAACCGCAATTTCAGTGACCTTTAACACATAACCAAATAGGTCTGTATCCCCTCGTCGGTCAATAAGGGCAGGGATTCCAGCGACGCCGATAGCGATACCTGTTTGCCCCATGCGAAACGGCCGTCCATGGCTATCCGTAATCACAATGCCAATGGATGCACCCGTTGATTCCAGCAACGATTGCCTTAGATGTTCGGCAGACTCATCGGGATCCACCGGCAAGAGCAACACAACTTCATCCCCATCCGGCTGCTTGATATTTGAGCGATCGATACCTGCGTTGGCGCTCGTGAAGCCTAAATTATGTCTCACAATAAGCACCCCTTTTCGCATGCGTGAAATCTCTTCACTCTCCTGCAGAATGAGCTCTACCAATCGAGGGTCTTTATCAACCTGCTCTCCAACCTCTATTGCTTGATGACTTGGGGTGACGGTGCTCAATAATACTTTGCGCCCTTCAGATTTAGACACAATCTTTTGAGCAATTGCCAAAATATCTCCATCCTGCAAAGTGATGTTGGCTTCTTTTAAGCCAGCAAGAATAAGCTCAAGCAGATTATCCCCTTTTTGAACTTTCGGGATGTTTGGAACGGCCGTTACTGTAAATTGATTCATTTATTATAGATTTTCGACTTAGCTAAAGGTTCTAAAAAGAGCTACCCGTCAATACCCGTAATCCGTATACCGGCACTCTTTGATTTATAAATGATGTTAATCGCAATCAAAACAGAGGTAAGGTTTTCAGCAACCACCGCATTTTGTAAGGCACCCCCATTGACACCGCGCATTCCAGCATCTTTACAAAGCTGAATCACCACTTCTTTATCTGCTTTCTTAGCACCAAACACCAATACATCGCAATCCATTTCGTGGCTTAAATCGGTGAGGTGATGGGCGCCAATATTTTGGAAAGCTGCAATCACGCGTGTTTCTTCACCTAACTGGTCTTGTGCTTCTTCCGCAGCAGATTTTCCGCTCTCAAGCAGTTGCACACGGGACTTCTTCTCACCAGTGGTGGCCACGACAGTCAATAATATTTTGCCTGCAAGCTGCTCTTGGACACTTTCTAACGTTGAAGCTTGAGCCCAATAGGGAACAGATAATACCACTAGCTCAGCTTGTTCCGCTGCTGTCACATTATCTGATCCAGAAACGGCCGCTTCTGGCAAGCGCTCTTTCATATCGACGGCTGCTTGCTCCCCTTTTTCCACTTTGCGTGAGCCAATAAAAATGTCATGGCCAGCAGCTGCCCATCGATACCCTAAGCCAAATCCTTCACTGCCTGTTCCACCTAAAATTGCTATTTTCAAAAAACACCTCGTTGTTGATGATCGGAGCCTGGCATCAGGCATTTAAACCAATAACCAATTACCTAATTACCTAATATCCCAATCTTTTAATCAATTATCGTCTCATAACGCTGCCATACTTGTGTTGCAAGCTCCCGGCTGCGTGCTGTAATTTCTGCTTCATCTAACGTCAACAGCTCACGATTGTGCATCAGCAGCTTTCCGCCCACCATCGTGGTGGTCACCATGCTGCTTTCAAAACCAAAAATGATGTGCCAAGGCAAATTACCTGCTGACAATGGGGTCGTGGCATGATAGTCTACAAAGATCACGTCAGCGACAGCCCCTTCTACTAGCTTACCAATATTTAAACCAGGCCAAAACATATCTGCAAGCGCAGCATTGTTATAAATACCCATCTGAACCACATCCATCCCATTGGCACGCCGTGGATCGCGATGCACATGTTTGTGCATTAAATAGGTCATCTTCCATTCTGCCCACATATTGTTGCTAAAACCATCATTCCCTAAACAAACAGGAACTCCTAATCGCAACATTCCTTCAATGTCAGCTGCCCCCACGGCATTATTCATATTGCTTCTAGGCTGGTGTGTCACCCAAGTGCCGCTGTCTTTAATGAGGTTCATCTCTTCAGCATCAATATGCACACCATGAGCAATAATGCTTTTTGAGCCCAGCATTCCAAAGTCATTCAACCGATGGACAACACGTTTGCCATATTTATATAGAGAGTCGTATTCATCCGCTTCATGCTCAGCCACATGAATATGAAAGCCTGTATCAAGGTCATTTACGGCCGTTACACAATCAGCTAGCGTCTCGTCACTCAATGACAAAGAGGCGTGAAGACCAAACGTTCCTGCCAGTAAATTCCGATCATTACGGTCAGGCAAGCTTTTAAGAAATCGAATATTTTCACCAATGCCTGCTTGCGTTCCAGCTTTCCCCCGACGATCGGTCACTTCATAACATAGTGCCGTGCGGACGCCTGCCATTTCGGCTGCATCAGCAATTTGGTCAAGGGAGCCATCAATGGCATTGGGGCTAGCATGGTGATCAACCAAAGTGGTTGTACCGTGTTTGATAGCATCAACCATGCTCACAAGTGCACTATATTGCACATCTAACTCAAAAAGCGCTCGATCGAGTCGCCACCAAAGTCGTTCTAAAATATCAGGAAAATCTTTTGGAGCTGGGCCGGGAATGGCCATACCGCGGGCAAAGGCACCATAGAAATGAGTATGGGCGCAAATGTTACCCGGCATCACCAGTTGCCCTTTTGCATCCAATTTTTCAACATCTGGGTATTGATTGATGAGCTCCGCTTGTTCAGAAATTTTGCTGATCTTGCCGTCCGTGATTAAGAGGGCATGGTTTTCTAATATCCGGTTTTCTTGCTCCCAAGTCACAATACGGCCGTTTACAATCATCAACCTTTTTTCGGTCATAAATAACCCCTAAATGTTTTTATTTGAAGCTAGCATTTAAACATTTGATCAGCTAAACTCTGAGGTAAGAATATCACAATTAACCACATCTACTAGATGTAAGTTGATAAAATTAACATCTTTATGATGACACAAATTATAACCAATTTAGGTTTAGGAGCTTTAAATCATGGCTACAATTGATGTAACTGATGCAACCTTCCAAAGTGAAGTTTTAGATTCAGATAAACCCGTACTTGTTGACTTTTGGGCAGACTGGTGTGGTCCTTGCCGCATGATTGCCCCATCAATCAAAGACATTTCAGAAGAATATGGCGAAACATTGAAGGTTGCGAAAGTTGATGTTGATGACAACCCAGCTGTTCCAGGACGCTACGGCGTTGTGGGTATCCCAACTTTGATGTTGTTCAAAGGCGGTGAGGTTGTTGAACGCGTCACTGGCGCATTGCCAAAAGACGGTATCGTTGCAAAAGTTTTGCCTCACATCAACGAATAATCATCGATTAATCTAATCATTCTAAAAGGCTGGCCTGTAAGGTCAGCCTTTTTTGTTTTCTAAACATTCAAATTGATTTTATAGATTGGGGCGCGTCTGAATGATTGTTGACAGTTGAGGATTGTTTGTAATGGGCAAGCGAACCGTAAAGATGCTGCCTTTTCCCACTTCGCTGTTGGCCGTAATACGGCCGTTATGGAGCTGGACCAATTCATTTACAATGGCTAACCCCAAGCCAGTCCCCTGCTTTGGCTTCGATTTTCGAGATTTATCCACCTGATAGAAACGCTCAAATACACGTGAAAGCTCCTCTTGCGAAATCCCCTTCCCTGTATCCTGCACG
>JANQSK010000189.1 GCA_028284105.1 Anaerolineae bacterium | reverse complement strand
CTCTGGCAAGGTTTCTCCATTGATGGTCATGAGTGTCGGAATCAAAATTGACTTAGGAAGAGGCCAATCTAGGAGTTTATGCAGCTTTTGAAGAAATTGTGCTTTTCCTGATTCAGGCGTGTGGATGATGTGCGTGGCGGCCATGTCGTGATCATCAATGGCAGCGCGGAATGGCCTAGAAAAACGGCCGTTTTCCAAAATCACGTCTTCACCATCTAATAAGACCCAATGCCCTTCAGACAGTTCATGAACACCATCAGTTTGTCGAAGTTGATCAAAAATGGCTTGATAC
Source organism: Anaerolineae bacterium (assembly GCA_028284105.1). Lineage (GTDB taxonomy): Bacteria > Chloroflexota > Anaerolineae > Promineifilales > Promineifilaceae > QQUD01. The sequence goes on along the minus strand of JANQSK010000189.1, from coordinate 5,721 downwards.
CGTTTTGCTTTTTTGGATTGCTTATAGGGTTCATGGTCGCCCCCATACTCAACCCCTTCATCCCAATCTACGTTCAGCCAGGCCATCGCTTCCAGCATAGGCAGCTTTGTTTCATCATAATCTGCTGTATACAAATCATCGATAGTCACAATCAAATCACCATCTAAGGCACGCGTAATCGCCCAACTCATCGTGGCATGATGCAGGTTATTGACGTGAGGAATCTCAGTTGGTGTTATTGAGAAGCGAATTCGGGCGGTCATGGTTTCGCAAAAATCATCCGGCCAGCGGATGTTTGCAGCACTTTCGTGACAGTGACGGAAAGTCGTTTGTCTATCAGACCAATGCCATTTTCCACAACGACCATCGTGCCATCTTCCAAGAAGCCAACCCCTTGATTGGATTCACGACCTTCTTGAATGACCTTGACCATCAGCTCCTCACCGGGGAGGCAAGTGACTTTAACCGCATTGGCTAAATCGTTGATGTTCAAAACGGATACGCCTTGTAGCTCAGCCACTCGGTTGAGGTTGTAATCGTTGGTCATGATGGGGCAGTGTAAATGACGCGCTAGTGAAACGAGCTTGCTGTCGGCATCCCGCACCTCGGACACATCCATATCGGTGATTCGAGTCGGAATGGGAGCTTCATTTTGGAGCGTGCTTAACACCTCTAGCCCTAAACGACCGCGCCCACGACGCAGTGGATCAGCGCTATCTGCAATGTGTTGGAGCTCAAGTAAGATGAAGTTTGGCACAAGCAGAGTGGCGCGAATAAAACCCGTTTTACTGATGTCGGCAATACGGCCGTCTATGATGACGCTCGTATCAAGCAAGATATAGGTCTCATTGGCAGCATCTTGCATTTTGCCGTTTGTTTCAGAATTACGAAATCCGCGAAACAGGGACCGTAAATCTTTCTGGCGCGACATGAGAATGACGACGCTGAGATAGCAAAAAATAACGGCCGTTGCGAGCGGCATAATTTGCCTAAACGGAGATGGTAAAAAGCCCAAGGGCAATGACAACAAAGCGGCTGCCATTAACCCTAAAAAGATGCCAGCGATGATGGCCACTAGATGCTCTGGCGCCATATTGGATAAACGGCCACTAATTCGGCGCAAAGGATAGATGGTGATGTAAGGGGTAAGAATGATGCCAAATAGAAAACCAATCAAGCCAAAAATAAGGCCAAATGTTTCAGGGTCGCCATCAAAAGCAGGGGCTAGCTGTATACCCAATAAAGAAACGGCAACTGTAAAAATCACAGCACCAATAATGCGGAAAATAAAATCTGTGCTTAATTGCATAGAATTTTGCCTATCGATATAGATTTATCTGGCTTTAGATGAATGTGGCTAACTGTGGCAAAAAGGGAACTACAAATACTGTTTATAATGACTCATTAAGTTGTCACACTTTATTAGCAGAAAGAGTCAAGAACCTACAAAACAGAATAAAACTCGGTGCATCAAATATTCAATCAATCATTAAAATTAAAATAATTACTATAAAAAATTGCCCGACTAGAATGGTTTAAGAAAGCCAAATAAATAAATAAAATATGTATAAATAAAACTTTATAAATCTAAAAACTATCTTCAAATCCTATCATAAAAAAGAGAAGAGCGCCATCTGTCTCATGGCGCTCTTCATATTATATGAGTATGGATTGTTTACCTCTCTCGTCTACGGGCTCGCATCGGTTGGGGCATTTGCTGAGGTCGCGCTGGCAACGGCCGTCTATTGATTCGAGACGGCTTTGGAAACGGCCGTTCTTCGTCCGGCTCCGCAGATTCTGCCACAGGTTTAGGCACTGCTTTTCGGGCTGTTCGAGTAACAGGCTGCTTACTCACAGACCGTTTTCGCTGGGTCGCATTCGCCAATTTATTTCGTGTGCCGGCTAAATCAAAGATATGTTCGCCAGCAATAGAAAATGCGCCAATAAAGAGTATCCGCGTCAACCAAACCAACGTGGCGACAAAGATAGGCACCGTGCTCAATAATTGCTCTCGGCTCAAAATTTCGTTGCCAAAATCATGCGACAAAAGCGTTAAAGAAACGGCCCACCATGTCATCACTGCATTCATGGTGGCACCTAACAGCCATGCCCCCATCAAATACCAAACGACTTGAGGCTCCTCTTCACCCTGTTGTGGAGTAAAGAGCCTCGCAAGGCCAGCAAAATCAATGGAACAAAACGCAATTGCTAAAATACTTGCCCATTGCAATCCCAAAAATCGTACATCGCCTAACAAGCTTGCCAATGCAAACCTTGTGGTATCAAAATTAAAAATCTCGAAAGCCAACAAGGCCATAAACATAATGATTCCAACTATGTTTTTACGTTCAAACTTGGGAATCATTATTCCGTCAAACTGGGGAGGCGGGGTTTGCCCATTAGGATACCCGCTACCACTATTCATTTGTAAATCTCCTTCAATAGCGCCTCTCTCTTCATTGAGGCACCTTGATCATCGTGCGTCCATGCACATCGCCGCTACTGGTGCAGTTTTCTTAGTTCTTCATAGAGTGGATATGAATGAAACGAAAACTGGGTGATATATCCTGTTTCGTGCATTGTAGAAATGCTTAGAAACGAAGCGCGCCACACACCGATTGGTTGTGGCGATTCTGTACGTAATTTGTATTGATTTCTCTTGGCCGCTCCGCCGGTTTTGACTAACCCTAAAAAGAGGAAGGGGAGCCAGCAAGGGTCGCGCCTGCTGGCTCCATAAGAGGGGAAGAGGGTTGTGTTGGGAGAGGAAGAGGGTAAATCGTATGTCCCAAATAATATAGCACAAATGTTCTAATAAGTCAACGATTTTATAGAACAAATTCGAACAAATAAGGGGTGATTTTTGGGGTGATTCTTTTAACTGAAAAGGGCTTTGTTTGCTGTCATAGACCCATCACTTCGGATCCAGCGCAACAAACAAAATTTCCTAATTAATTGTTGTAATCGGGGACTTTGGAATAGTCGTAAGGTTCAACACCGGGACCGTATTGAAAGACATTTCCAATAGGGATGTAATTACTTGTGAATATTTGATCCCCAATCAATTGACCATCTTCATTGTAAATGGTCCGACGGACAGATACATCCGCTCCTTCAGTTGCCCAATCGATTTGGATGACCTCACCCGGCTCTAAGTCCGGATTAAAATCCCAGCGATCTTCGCTCTGTGATGGGGCAGGCACAATATTCTCCCAAGGAAGAGCTTCTTTAACGACGCGACGCCCCAAATCGGTGCTGTAAAATTTAAATGTGAGGGCTTCGTTCTCGGTGCTGTAATAATTTTCGATCAACAGATGATGCGGCGTATTATTGATAAATTTCATATCAACAATCGGTGAGAAAATGGTAGCGTCCATACCAGGACCTTCACCATCATTGTAATAACCCAACATGTAGCCATGCGCCCATCGTTCTGTAATGGGGAACCCCGCATTAAAAGCGGTTTGGTAAAGCGTGGTGCTCACTTGGCACACGCCACCGCCAATCCCTTCAACGGCTTGCCCACCAATGATGACAAACCCCTGTCCATACCCTTCACCTTCGCTGATTGAGCCAAGGTATTTATTGAAGGAGAACTCTTCACCTGGAGCGATGACGATACCAAAGAAGTTAGCCGCCGCACGAGCAATGTTGTGTTTACGTTCTGCGGTTGAACCTCGGAACCAGGTCGTTGTCTGAGTCACAAGACCCGTAATGCCCAATTCGGCAGCGGTCACATCTTGATGTGCCGTCGGCAATATGTCACGCATCACAAAGGGGATTGACCGATTGGATGTTTTGATTTGTTCTTGGAACAAGGCAATGGTGGCGGGTATATCGAGTTCACGGCCGTTAACGTGTGGGGCAACCAAGATCAACTCGCGCGTATTGTCATCAAAATAAAAGCGCGCATTCACCGGTTCGCGATAAAGCACTTCTTCATATTGAGACAGCCACTGAGTCATAGCCACTTCATCAATAAACACATTGTGCTCAAAACCACCGGCCTGACCCGAAACAACTTCAACCCGCACCCAGCGAACCAAATCGTCAGGGGAGAGAACAACGCTGTCTAAATCCAATTCATCAAGGGGCTCTTGGAGATAAAAAGAGATGGGTGAGGTAAACATTCGGTCTACTTCAAAGGCGATCGCTTCTGCATCAGCCAATGATGGGCGAATGTCATGAATAAGCAGTTCAATTTCAGCCGATTGGAATGCCAACAGTGGCGTGCGGATATGAGCGTCAAGATGAGCAATATCAAGCACTCGCCCAATTTGGCCCGGTTGATATTCAATATCGTCACCACTTACCAACATTTGGGCATTAATGGCTGGTTGATTCACTTCAGTCGACAGTTGATTAACGGCCGTTGCTAGCTGCCCTTCATCAAAAACAAAAGTAGGTGCAATTTGACGGCCGTAATACCAAACGCGGAACATCTCTTGCAGTTGAGAAACATTGCCACCCGTTCGCCCCACATCATAGGCTTGTTCTAATGTTGAAGCAAAATCAATCGACATCCCCAAATCAGCGTGTGAAAAGGCCCAGCTTTGATCTGAGTACGGATCTAAAAGCAGAATTTCTCCGTTAGGATTGCCCAGCTGTGAAGCCAACGCAGCTTCAGCTTCCTGAAGTGTCAGCTGACTTAAATCAACATCATCAACATAGACACCTGTAAAAATCTTGTCCTCATGTCGTGTTTGATAGCTCACAACTGTGATGGCAAAGGCCAAAACAGCAAGCACCAAGACGATAAAAGGAACCATCAGTAGGTACCCTAAATTCCGACCGAAGCTTGATTTGTTTTGTTGAATGGGTGGAACTGCCTGCATAAACAATCCTGCTGAATCAGATATTCAATACAATACGTATCGTTGAAATTATAACCATCCTCTCCCAAGGAGGGCATTAATCAAATCAAAGTGTAATGTGGCGTTCATGATTACACTGTGAGCTTTCTCACACTCAGCAGGCTACTCATCAAATTCGTAGAAACCCATATCTGGCGTTTCATCACGTAAGGAATCGAAGAAATCAAACTCGAGGAGGATGTCGCTTGAACCGCTGTCAATTGCCGGTGAGCTTTCTAACAGTTTGAAACCGTTCACATCTAAACCAGAGTTATCAGTAGGAATTAAAGGTGCCACAAAATCGGCCGTTGCAATGATGCTTCCTTCACCAAAAGCATAACTAAGCGGATAATCAGACCACAGATTGTGATCGATGCGTAAGTTTGCACCCCCAACGATTTGAAGAGGCGTATTCTCAAGTGAGAGTTGAACGATGTTATTTTGAACCAAGACACCATTGTTGTTATTAGATAGAAGATTGAGGGCGATACCCGGCTTATCCTCAATTTTTGAGCGCAAGTTAAACAGCGTATTGTGTGCAATTGAAATATTGATCAGCTCATAATTTGGGTTCGCATTCCAAATTGAAATCCCATCTCGGCACCCGGCAACCAAATTATTGTGAATTTGAACGTTTTCGGTCACCGTGCCCCCATCAAATTGCAGTTCATTCGCTAATACAATACCGTGCGTGTAATTGCTACCTCTATCAAAATCAGGGTTTCCTGTACAGTAGACTACATTGCCCTCAATAACTGCATTTGCTAGCCGATGCACATAGATGTTCAAGGCACGATTGTCCCAAACGATATTATTGTCCACAATAATATTTGAGGAACCGTGTTGAGAGGAAGGCATGATGCCTTCTGTC